>CAZRSI010000325.1:0-2340 GCA_964602575.1 uncultured Anaerolineae bacterium | reverse complement strand
CAAGTTTTGAGCTTTGGATCCCTCCCGGTCCTACCTGCCCCTGAGAGTGATCACAGCGGAGAAACTCCGCCAGGGGTCCTGCAGTGTCCAGAGCCAGAGGGCGGTGAGGACAGCCAGGATGACCCTCGCCAGGTCAGCGAGAACCAGAAGTGTCTTGCGTTCGGAGAGTTGTAGTGGCAGTTTCACTTGACATCATCGCCAGGGAAATATATAATCCAAGAGGAAAGGGATGTTGATGAAAATGACCTCTTCTCACCGCCATAGTTCGCCCTTGCCAGTAAACCCTGATCTGGTTTGGGACTACGATATTCCCCCAGAGAGTCAGCAGAGCGAAGCCTTTCGACGGTGGTACATCGGCCGGGTGTTGACTCGAGGCCGGGCTGAGGATGTGCGAGCCATCGGTCTACACGTGATCTACACCTACTTGCCACAACTCACCCTGCCAACCGAAATTCGCCGTTTCTGGGAATGGTACTTCAGCCTGCCCGAGGTGAAGAAACGCTATGCCCATCCTGACTCCACTGCAGCGTAGTCTCCTCATAGAAATCGGCCGAAGCCCCCTTGGCCAGGACCTCTTCCTCAGCGGGGGCACGGCGCTGGCAGCCTTCTATCTTCGGCACCGTTATTCGCTTGACCTGGATTTCTTCACCGCCAACCCGGCCGCTCTTGCTCAGGTGCCTGTCGTAATGCAGGACATTGCAGCCCGTCTGGGTGCGCAGGTGACCTTCACCCGCACTCTGGGCACTTTCTTGGAATGCTTTGTCCACTCCCCTGGGGGTGATCGGACAGAGCTGGATTTTGCCCAGGACAATCCCTACCGCCTGGAGCCCACTCGTTACCATGCCGAACTGGGCATTCATATAGACAATCCCACCGACATCGCTTGCAACAAACTCTCTGCCCTCTTCGACCGAGCCGAGCCCAAAGATTTCGTGGACGTCTACTTCGTGGCCCGTGAGATACACCCTTTTGAGCAATTAGTGACCCTGACGCGGCGGAAGCATCTGGGCCTTGACGACTACTGGTTGGCCGTGGCTCTGGCTCGGGTGGAGCAAGTCGAGTTGCTGCCTCGCATGATCAAACCCCTTTCTTTGCCCGAATTGAAAGCCTTCTTTCTGGAACGAGCCAAGGAATTGATGGACAAGATAGAAAGGCCACCATTTGGCACAGGCACCTCTTCGCCTCCTATTGACCCATAGATAGACTTGCCTTCAGCATTCCATGATGCATGTGAAGCATATCACTGTGGGTCCTTCATGGCCAACTTCCTTTCTCCCTTTCCCCTCTGGTGCCTGGTGATTGCTGTTGTTCGTTCGTCCCAGCACCTATAGTTTGGACTCGAAGCGCCTCATGCAGACGAAGCCCAAGGCTACGCCGCCAGCCAGGGTAATGGCTAAGCCCAGGTAGGGCTGGTCGCTGACGACGGCAATGGCTAACAGAGAGAACAGAACCCAGCAACCGAAGGCCAAAAGGAACGTGCCTAGCCAACCTGATAGCCAGCCACTGCTGGCTTCTTCACTGCCTCCTACAGATTCCAGACTGCCGTTTCCTTCTCTTCCTGCCTCCACGCCTTCGTTTTCGGGCGATAATTGCTTCGCTATCGAATCCCGGTGTACGTACAGCGCAGCTATTAACCCCATAAACACCCACATCACTACCCCGGGCTTGGTGCCTATCCGAAAAGTCTTTTTGCTCCCGCTGGACCTTAGTCCAGCGGCGGACTAAGGTCCGCCGTGAGCATTTTTCGGATAGGCTCTAAGTCTACTACAAAGTCCCTACTAGGGCTGGAGGGTTCGGCTTCGCTCACCAATTATACCATACCGGACGGCGAAAAACAAACCGCCGCTTTCCTCCAGCGCCCTCCAGAGCTGGTCTTCTCGCGGCGAGTTTATAAACGCTCGACGGCGAATGAAATCACGCCGCTGCTGTCCCGTATCCTGTCTCTTCGCCTGCCGGCACTCTCGTCTATGGCAATGACCTCGTGGCCCGTTTGCCGCAGTGCACCGGCCAAGGCCAGGCTGATGTTCTCATCGAGAATGATAACCATCACACTGGCACCACTTTCTCTATCGCCAAGTAGCTTGCGTATTCCAGGCAGGCCAGGACATCCTCCTTGGTAAGGCGTGGAATCTCTTCTCCACCCTATTTCCCCATCTCCTCGTCCCCCTGTCTCCTTGTCACCCCCTCTCCCCGTCACCCCCTCTCCCCATCACTCTCTCACCGCTCTCCTGCCCCTCTGTCCTTACCGCTCCTTACCTCCCCCTCAGGCTCAGTATCTTCCCCAACGCCCGCAGCAGGATGAGCACATCCAGCCATAACGACTGGTGCTTGATGTAGTAA
>CAZRSI010000324.1:0-2344 GCA_964602575.1 uncultured Anaerolineae bacterium | reverse complement strand
GCTGTCACGGGGCGTGAGGCTGGCGGTCAGCCTAGTGGGTGGGGTGCTCTATTTATTGGGAAGGTGATTGGTCATCCTCTGACAGCGTATAATCACTGGAAGGAGGCTGATGCAGTTGACAATGAAGGGCAACGACACTGAGGCAACTCAGCGCTTTAAAGTTGAGATTGCTAGGGGAACAAAAGTCGCGTTCCCCGTCATTCTGTTTCTATTGGCTTTTCTTCCCAGGGCCATTCACCCTGTGACCTTTTCGACCGTCTGGCATTTTCGCGCCATAGAGTTTATTCAGGCAGTGTCAAGGCGAGATTGGGCAGCCACGCTACTGGCTCCTCACCCTGGCGTCATTACAATGTGGCTGGCCGGGATAGCCAATCGGTTGGGCAACGCCCTCATCCCTGATTGCAACCAGCAACTGCTACACAAACAAATGGCTGTTGAATTGCTACCCCTGGCGCTGGTCATCTCGCTGGCTATCGTCCTGGCCTACTTTTTACTGAGTCGGATCTTTGACCGTCAGATTGCTAGCGTGGCTAGCCTGTTGCTGGCACTCGACCCCTTTCACATTTTTATTTCCCAAACTCTTCACGTAGACGCTCTGATGAGTGTCTTTGCTATGATCTCAGCGCTATGGATGCTGGTGTACATCGGGCAAGGCAGGCACAACCGCTGGCACTACATGGTACTGTCCGGCATCTTTGCTGGCTTGGCGTTGTTATCCAAAACCCCATCGTTATTTCTCTTCCCCTATCTCCTGCTCTGCCTGGGAACCTGGAAGCTAAGCGAACTACTCAAGTCGGGGCCTAAGGCAGAATCCACCGCAATCAGGTGGCGCGACACCCTCAAAGCGGCCAAGGAGATTTCGGTTGCCGTTTTGCTTTGGGTAGTGGCTCTGGTCGTGACCTACTCTCTCCTCTGGCCCTCCATGTGGGTGCGCCCTCTCGATACGCTGAATCTGACCTACAGCGAAACCAAGCGATACACCGGCAGCCCTCATCCCAACCCTATCCTCTTCATGGGGCAGAGGACATTGGATGATCCAGGACCTCTGTTCTATCCGGTTAACCTATCGCTGAAAACTACCGAGGTTACCTTTTTATTCTTCTTTGTGGGGCTGAGTTCTCTCTTGAGCCGAAAACTGGACCGTCGCCGGCGCCTCGCGCTGTTGCTGGCCGTCGCGTTCGTCGTCTTTTTCACAACGCCGATGACACTGGGCAAAAAAAAGTTCGCCCGCTACGATTTGCCCGCCTTTCAATTCATAGACGTGGTAGCTGGAGTCGGAATCGTCCACGGTGTCCAATGGCTGGCGCGCGGTCGCCGCTGGCTCTTCAACTGGGGGCTGTTTCTAATCATCGCTGCCCAATTTGCTATCTCCATCCCACGTCACCCATATTATGGCACCCACTACAATCGCATCTTTGGCTCGCCAAAGGCTATCCTGGAAAAGGGCATCGTGGCCGGACAGGAGCAAGGGGAAGGATTGGACAAGGCCGCAGCTTACCTGAACGAACTGCCCATGTCGCCTTTGTTGGTAGTAGGCGCCCAGATGGACGAACTCTTCTTGCAGTATTTCCAGGGCAAGACCGTGCCCATGACCGACGATAAGGTGGATTACCTGGTCTTCGCCAGGAACTGGGTGGTTCGAGGTATGAAAGAGTGGAACTGGAAGAGCCTATGGGAAGCATACCAACTACGACAACCTAAGCTGGTTGTCACGTTCGATGGCGTACCCTATGTTTGGGTCTATAAAGTCGGCCCGGTGATTGACGAGACGACCATCGCGCATCCCATCCAGGCGAACGTAGGCCAGGATTTCCGCCTCCTAGGCTACGACCTGAGACCGACCCAGGCACAGCCTGGAGACACCATCCACCTCACGCTATACTGGGAAGCGGTCCACAAACCGACGGGGGACTACACTGTCTTTACGCACCTGTTGGATCCGATGGGGCAAATACACAGCCGGAAGGACAACCAGCCCCAGGGCGGGATGTACCCGACGTATCTGTGGGATGAGGGGGAGCGAGTCCAAGACGAATATGAGCTGACCATCGCGCCGGACGCGCCGCCGGGGGTCTATCAAATCGCAGTGGGCATGTACTACTTGCCTACCCTGGAAAGACTTCCCGTGACAGATCGGAACGGAGTGTTATTGCCCGACGCACGCATCCTTATTGCCGGCCCAGAGGTGCTTCAACCGTCGGAATAGCAGCAGCTAGATTAGTGAGTAAGGGTTGATGATGATACAGAAGAACAAGCCACTGAAATGGATCGAGATCAGCGGCTGCTTCCTGCTTGTGCTTTACATCCTGTCGTTCTCCTGGCTCTCGATCCAGCAACACAGGGC
>CAZRSI010000323.1:0-2359 GCA_964602575.1 uncultured Anaerolineae bacterium | reverse complement strand
CGAAGAACAGGTCCAGTGCCCCACTCAGCGCGCTCAGCTTGGGCAGGGTCAGGTCAGGCACGCCTTCACTGAACACTCGTCCAAGGTTGTCCACGTCCATGCGCAGCACCCCCACCCGCTCAATGGCCCCGGCGATGGCCGCGGCGTGCGCCAGCAGGGTGAAGCTGCGGATGTCGCCCTCCTCCGGGAGGTCCTTCTCCTCCCACTTAGCCTCGTCCCGCAGATACTCGATATCCTCTTGCGTGGTCTTCGGTGTCACGTTCGCCACCAGGCGGAAGCCGTGGGCCTTGACTTCGAGGAAATCAGGGCGGTTAATGACCAACACGGTACCTTCGGCCCCTGGTGCCTTGTCATTGAACTTGTACTCGAAGCCAGTCATCCGGGCCAGTAGCTTTGCCCAACCATCTTTGGGCTTCACCTCGGTTCCCAGCATCTCCGGCTTCTCGGCAATTGTCATCCACAGGTCTTTGGGCCGGATGTCCCGCGCCAGCTCGGCAAAGCTGTCGCACAGGTAGCAGATCCGAGGCTGCTCGGCTCCCTCCGCTGGCTCCCCCGTGCGCTCCAGTGGCTTGCTGTTAGTCTCGTCCACCTCAATGCGGCACACGGCACACGACAATTCGCTGCCCTTGCCCTTAGGCTTGAACAGGGTCTTCCAGTCATCGGCCAGCTCCTGCAGAGGCCGGTTCTTGGCCTGGGCGACTTTTTCGGCGAACTTGTCTCGCACCTTCCTGAACTGTCCAGGGGTGAACAGGTCGGCAGGTGTCACCGACATGGCCTCCAGCACCAGCGCTGTCTCCCCTTGGATGGCCTCTACCAGCCGGGCGTTCACCTGCCGCCGTATCTTCTCCACTGCCGCTACCGCTCTCTTTTCCTCTGGCCCCAGCAGCATAAAGTTCCCTCCGGCGTTGTAGACCACGTTGCAGGTGCAAAGCTCTAGATCAGCCAGGATGCGCCGCACCACGGCGTCGCCCAGAAGCTGTAAGAAGAAGCTGCGTCCCCGCAATCCCTTGGCCGCACCTTTGGACGTGATGGTGTAGACGAAGTCCTGAATCCCAGGTATGTCACCACCGATCAGGGTGAACTCACCCGTTGGCCCATCGGTCCACTTCTCTCCCGTGGCAAAGACTAGCGCAGCCACCGCCTTCCACTGCTCGAACAGTGATACCCCCCGCTCACCGTGAGTACAAGGCACAGCCCAGGCCCACTTTTGATATAGGTAGTAGAAGCTCTCGAAAAAGACATCGAAGTCCTGCCCAAATCGTTGGCAGAGTTGGTTGTACTCATCGGCAAGATCTTTCCACAACTTGCCCAGATTCGACCTCTCCCGTGCCTCCTCCAGGCTCATGGGAAACAGAGTCTTGTCATCCAGTTCCAGAGGTTGAGCCGCCAGGTAGGTCAAGGGGGGGTAGGTATCATCACGCAACACGATGTACGAGAAGATGGACGACAGCACCTCCTCCCGCTCCCCTGTGCCCCCGAGAATCTCCTCATAACCCTGCCAGTTCACAGCTGGGATTTCGCCCAGCGTGGATAGTAGCTCCGTTGCATCACCTCCTGTCACGCTTGCCAGTTTTTGTATCCCGTAGGCTACCAGTGCACGTTTCACTTCATCCAATGGTTCACCTCCTTCTCTGGCTCTATCAGGGTATATCGTGACGGGGCACATCTGTGCCCCTCCGTCCACAAAGGGGATCAACTACCACGGTCAATCTCCATAAAACTTCACCTCCTAACTAAAACAATAGAGGCCAGACGGTAAGATCTCTGCCGACTGACCTCTTCTTGGGTACGCGTTATCATTGCTCGTCTCACTCCGAGCCAGTAAACCTGACCACTGTCCCGAATCCCCCGATAGCCTCCACCTCTAATCACCACTTACCCAGGATACCGGTGAGATTCCCAAAAATCATGGAGGTGATTCAACCATGTTCGGAAAAATGTCTTGACATGCTTTCAGTATAATATAGCTCTGCGGATTTGTCAAACGTTCGTATCACCAGGGCTTGCGCAGCGAAGCCTGGGGAGCTTGAGGGGTATTCCCTCAACCCCACTTTTTCCTGTTCAGGGCATGGCTGACTGGGCCAATGCCCCACACTGGCGACGAGAAGAGGGAATATTGGGGGGACACCCCCCACACCCCCCGACCTGCTGCGCAGGCCCTCACCATGCTCCTGTTGCAGCCTCATCAATATGCGCAGGTCTTCCAGATCCTTCGGCCGAGCAGTGGCCTTTTTCTATCCCTTTTTAATGACTTTGCCTCGCCTCCTGCCCCTCTTCAGCGGCACTTTGTTGGCCCGCCGACACCGAGGACACTCCACCACGTAGTGACGCGGGAGGGGATTTCCGGCCTCCGCTAAGC
>CAZRSI010000322.1:0-2376 GCA_964602575.1 uncultured Anaerolineae bacterium | reverse complement strand
GGGCGGGTATTCGAGTACGTGTTTGCTCCCTACTTCATCGAGCCCTATGCCGTGGGGCAGACCACTCACGTCATCGGCTACCGGGAGCCGCCGGGAGCAATCCGCACCCTGAAGATCGAACGCATCCGCCGCATCGAGCTCCTGAACGAACCCTACGAAATCCCCGAAGACTTCGACCCCAGGGCGCTCCTGGCCGATGCCTGGGGCATCTGGTACACCGAGGAGGAGCCGGTGGAGGTGGTGCTGAAGTTTCATCCTCGGGTGGCCAACCGTGTGCGCGAGACCCGCTGGCACCGTTCGGAGCAGGTAGAGGATCAACCTGATGGAAGCCTGATCTGGCGGGCACGGGTAGCGGAGCCCAAGGAGATGGTGCCGTGGATCCGCGGCTGGGGCGCGGATGTGGAGGTGCTGGGGCCGGAGGAGTTGCGGGAGAAGATGGCGAATGAAAGCCGTCGTCTGGCTCGGAAGTATGGCTGGGAAGTTCATCGGGCTGGCGAAGCAGGGAGGACCGAGGGTTATGACGAACGGCGCTTCCGAGACATCTTTGGAGACTGAACGATGGGCCTCTACAAGTTTCAACAGACAGTAACGGATAAATTACGCGAGGGCTACAGTGTGATACTGCAAGCACCCACTGGAGCGGGCAAGACACGAGCTGCACTTTATCACTTCTTGGAGACGTGGGATCGAGAGCGGCCCGAGGAGTTCCCCAGCAAGTGCATCTACTCGGTACCACTGCGAGTGTTAGCCAACCAGTTCGAGGCCGAGTATCGGGAGATTGCCCAGGGGTTGGGAGTGCAGCGACCAATGCGGACGGCGGTGCAAACGGGAGCCAGGCCCGAGGATCGTCAGCTGGAAGCTGACCTGATCTTCACCACCATTGACCAGACGTTGAGCAACTTCCTCTGCATTCCCTATGCCATCAGCAACCGACAGGCCAATCTAAACGCAGGGGCAGTCGTCTCATCGTATCTGGTCTTTGACGAACTGCATCTGTTTGACCCCTCAGCCGCTTTCCCGACCACGCTCCAGATGCTGCACATGTTACGAGGGGTAGCCCCCTTCGTGCTGATGACCGCCACCCTTTCGGAGACGATGATTGACACCCTGTGTGACTGGCTGGGAGCCGAGAAAGTCGTGGTAAGTTCAGACGAACTGGCTGAAATACCTTCACAACAGAGGAAGGTGCGCCGCTTCCATACTGTGGAAGCTCAATTGACCCCTGACCCGGTGCTGGCATATCACCAACAGCGTTCCCTGGCCGTCTGCAATACGGTGGATCGGGCACAACAACTCTACCAGGGCCTGGTCGCTCAGGGCTGCCGGCCTGTACCTTTTGACCATTCTGACCTGGAAAGGCTATACCAGGCTCTCGGCAGTGCCCATAAGCCACCCCAGCGTCAACACCTGCTGGAGGAAGGGATACAACGCTTGTATAAACTGATTCGTGAGTACCGAAACTGGGACCAGGTCACCTGGGTGTTGTTACTTCACTCTCGTTTCATTCGCAGTCACCGAGACCTCAAAGAAGCCTTTGTGCGGAAGGAATTCGGCTCTCCTGAGAAGTATCGTCGGCAGGTACCCAACCTGATCCTGGTGGCGACCCAGGTGGTGGAGGTAGGACTGGACATCACCTGTCAGACGTTGTACACCGAGATCGCCCCGGCCAGCAGTGTGCTTCAGCGGGCCGGTCGCTGTGCCCGCTTCGTCGGGGAGTCTGGTGATGTGTTCATCTATCAGGTGCCGACCGACGACAAAGGCAAGCCCCAGTATGCACCCTACCACACCGGCGGGCAGCGAGAACTATGCGAAGCATCCTGGGAGGCTTTCGCCGATTCCAGGCGAAACGGCCGTGCTCTGGACTTCGCCGCCGAGCAGGAGATTATCAGGGAAGTGCACGCAGAGCATGACGCTTTCCTACTGGAACGACTCCGCGCCGGGCGGTACGACCGTCGGCAGAAGATGTATCAGGCCATCGCTGAGCAGAGCCGAGAACTGGCCCGCGAACTGATTCGGGAGGTGGATTCGAGGGCGGTGATCGTTCACCCCGACCCAAGACAGATCGAAGATCCGTGGGCCTACGAGCCGTTCAGCTTGCATCGGGGGATCCTGTTCGGAATGAATCAATCGCTGCGGACAAGAGCAGCAGATTTGGGACTGCAGTGGGCGATAATGGCTCCCAGAGAGTTGCCGGACGTGGAGCAAGACGAGCGTCGCCGGCCAAAGTATGAGTGGATTGAGGTCGAAGACGAACAGGCTCTGAGAGGGGCACCATTGGTAGCGATCCATCCGGCGCTCGTGGCATATGATGCCGAAGTGGGCTTTCGAGCGGGTGAGGGGAATAGCTTTGTTTCGCCCCAACTTCAGCAGCGCGAC
>CAZRSI010000321.1:0-2399 GCA_964602575.1 uncultured Anaerolineae bacterium | reverse complement strand
TTGCCCCTGCTTCGGCTAGCAGGTCTGTTATGTAGCCTTCCTGAGAAGTTCTAGAATCCGTTTCCAAGTTTCCAAGCATTAATATTGTCTTTTCTGTGACCTTTGTGCTGTTAAATAGATTTTACCACAAAAAGGAGAGTTTGTCTATAGGGAATTTTCCCTATGCCCTACCCCAGGTCCACGAATCCCCACCTCACCGCCCACAGCGCTGCTTCAGTCCGAGAACCAACCCCCAGTTTAGCCAGAATTCCACTGACATGGTGCCCCACTGTCTTCTCACTGATAGATAGGAGCACCCCTATTTCCCTGTTACTCTTCCCTCTGGCTAACAAGCCGAGCACTTCCTGCTCCCGCTCCGTCAAGTTTGCCCAGCGCTTTTGCACCTCCTCCTGCCAACGCCGCGCCTGGGCCACCTGAGCTTTCGTCCACAACTGCTCCCCCCGCGCCACCCGGCGCACCAACTCCCCTATCTCCTTCAACTCCTCATCCTTGTGTAGATACCCTGCCGTCCCACCCACCAGCGCCCTACATACGTGCCTATGGACACCCCTCATCAGTACTTGCACTTCGAGATGGGCCTCCCGTAAGCGCCGCAGCACCACCAGCCCATCCATGTCCGGCAATGTCGCGTTCAGCAGCACCACGTCGGGGGCCAATTCCTCCACCAGGCGCAGGGCCTCCTGGCCGCTCAACGCCTCCCCGACCACGGTGATGTCCGCCTCCCGTCCCAGCACAGTCTTGAGTCTCTCCAGGATCGGTGGGCAGTCCTCAACCATGAGCACCCTGATCTGAGCCACAGCTTCTCCCTACTCCAATTGTGACCATTTCCATCAGTGTGAAGTTGCCCGCATAGAGCTGCGTTGTAGACCTACACCCGATACCCTCAAACCTCTGTGAACAAACTCTTAAGCTTTCACAACTTTTCTCAAAATATACCATTAAGGGGTAAACGTAGAGGTAAAGGTAGGTCGGAGACCTTCAGCGATCAAGAAGAGGGACAGAGATCACAACAGGCGGAGATGGGTAACGCGGGGGTCTATGATAACCTTATCGGCTTCGAAGTCCAGTTTCATGCGCCATTTCTGCAGCGTGGCTGCGCCGATAATCGCCGATTCAGACAGGCCGGGGATGAGCATGAACTCGTCAGAGAAGCGGTAGCCATCCACGTAGAAGTTAAGGCGCACCGCTGCCTCCGCCCGCAAATGCCTTCCTTCCTCGGCGGTGCCGAAATCCATGGGCTCGGGAAGGGGCACGACGATTTCGAGTTTCTCAGCCAGCTCAGGCTGGATACGAGAGTAGGTGTATCCGCTGTCGAAGATGACCACCTCCTCCCGACTCCCTTTCGAGCCGACCAGACGGATGCGCTTCTGAATGGCAGCCATCGCTTACCTCCACTCAGATTCTACCACAAACGCGCCAGCAAGTCAAAAGCACGCCGCCGACGATGGGCGAAGGTCTCCGACCGAGCCCTCTTCAACCCTCGACGATCGAACAATCCGTCAATCCCGCCAGTCCGTGTTCTCCATCAACCGCCTCAACGCCTCCATCGTCGGCTCGATAAGGTGAGGCTTGCCAGTGGCCCTGATGGCACTGGCCACGTCCTTGAGGCCGTTGCCGGTGACCAGCACCACGATGCGCTCTTCGGGGTCAATGCGCCCCTCGCGCACCAGCTTCGCCAGGCCAGCGAAGCCTGTCGCCCCAGCGGGCTCGGCGAAAACCGCCACCCCCCGCGCCAGCACCCGCATGGCATCCAATATCTCCTCATCGCTCACCGCCACGTACTCGCCGCCGGTCTCGCGCACCGCCCGCAGGGCCTTGATGCGGTCGCGGGGCACGCCTACAGCGATGCTGTCGGCCAGGGTGTCGGGGACGATGGGCTCCACCTCCTCTGTCCCCTCTCGCCAGGCCCTGACCAGCGGCGCCGCCCCCTCCGCCTGCACCCCCATCAGCTTCGGCATTCTGTCAATGAAGCCCAGGGCGAGCAGGTCCTTGAGCCCCTTCCACAGCCCGCCGATGATGCAGCCATCGCCCACGGCAACGAAGATGCGGTCAGGCGCCTTCCATTCTAACTGCTCGCATATCTCCAAGGCCGCCGTCTTCTTCCCTTCGGAGAGGTAAGGGTTGTAGGCAGTGTTGCGGCTGTACCAGCCGTATTCTTTGGAGGCCTCCAGGCAGAGGTCGAAGGCCTGATCGTAGGTGCCCTCCACCATGATGACGTTGGCCCCGAAGATGAGCAGTTGGGCCACCTTGGCCTGGGGAGCCGTCTGAGGGACGAAGATGTAGGTGGTGAGCCCCACACTGGCCGCTATGCCGGCCAGAGATGAAGCGGCGTTGCCCGTGGAGGCGCAGGTGATGACCTGGCGTCCCAGTTCCAAGGCCTTGACTACCCCCACCGCGCT
>CAZRSI010000320.1:0-2400 GCA_964602575.1 uncultured Anaerolineae bacterium | reverse complement strand
CTGGCTACGGAGACGATGCTCGTCGAAGGCGTCAACGATGGCGATGACCACATCAGGGAGGTTGCCGGCTTTTGGCCCGCCTGAGGCTTGCCACGGCCTATTTGGCGATCCCGACCAGGCTGCCGGCGGAGGAGCAGGTCCGAACTCCCGCTGAGGAAGTCATCAATCGGGCCCATCAAATCTTCAGCGAGAAAGCGGGCCGGGGGGAGTTTCTGGTCGGGTATGAAGGCAATGCTTTCGCCTTCACCAGCAACGTCGAGGAAGACCTGTTGAGCATCACGTCCGTGCATCCCCTGCGGGAGGATACGGTGAGCGAGTTCCTGGCTCGGGCTGGGGTGGGTTGGACCGTCGTCCGCGAGTTGATCGAGCAGGGATGCCTCGTCGAGACCGAGTATGCGAGGCGGAAGTTTTACATGAGGAAGATACACCGATTAGAGGAGATATGTTTACCAAGGAATTTGCAGCGGTAATATTGACCAGCTTTCTGGCGTGCGCGGTTACGACGATCGGCATATACGTCATCAGTAAATGTGAACAATGGGGCAGAGAGCATTCCGCCTACTTCATGTGTTTTGCGGCGGGAGTGTTGATCTCCGTCTCATTTGTGCACATCATCCCCAAGTCCTTCGAGATGAACAGCACAGCCCCCGTGTTCTTGCTGGCGGGCTTCCTGGCCATTTACCTGTTCAACCGCTTCTTGAACTTGTACATCTGTCACGAGTACGAGTGTGTAGACTATGCTGTAGGCATCATACCAATGCTGGGAATTGGCTTTCATTCCTTCATTGACGGCGTGATCTACTCGGTGACTTTTAATGTCAGCATCCTCACGGGTGTGTTGGCCGCTATCGGGATGGTGTTCCACGAGTTCCCTGAGGGGATTGTCACGTTTGTGCTCCTGGAGCGGGGAGGCTTCAGCCGAAGGAAGTCGGTCATATATGCCTTTCTGGCGGCAGCCATATCCACCCCGTTGGGCACATTGATGTCGTATCCTTTCATCAACAATATCAAGCGATCCACTTTAGGCATATGGCTGGCCGTCTCCGCCGGCGCATTGGTCTATGTGGGTGCTTCCCACTTGCTTCCTGCGGTCGAAAGGGAGAACAAGAAGTACAGTGTCCTTGCATTGGCTGCCGGGGTGTTGGTTGCTATTTTTATCGTCATGTCAAAAAGATAAAAGGAGCACATGATGGTAAGCGAACACCCATTGGTCCAGACGCCGCCTGAGCGGGCGATGAACCTTGAGCGCTGGGGCTGGTACTCCATCGCCGTCAACGTCGCTTTGGGGCTGATCAACCTGGTCATCGCCAGGGCCTCTGGCAGCCTGGCCGTGGAGGCCGAGATGGTCCATAACCTGGTGGATCTGCTGACGGCAGTGGCGGTGCTGATCGGGCTGAAACTCTCGATGCGGAAGTCCAAGGACTTTCCCTACGGCCTGTACAAGCTGGAGAACGTGGTCGCCGTGGCGCTGGCGGTGATGATCTTCTTCACCGCCTACGAGATTGCCAGGGATGCCCTCTTCATGCCGACCCGCCTGGCCACGGTGGATCCCTGGATGCTAGGCGGCGTGGTCCTGGCGACAGCCATTCCTCTCATCTTCAGCTTTTTCGAGTTGCGCGCCGGGAAAGCAGCCAATTCTCCCTCCCTCATCGCCGACGCGAAGGAGTATCGCACTCACGTCTTCACCACGGGCATCGTCTTCGCCGCGCTATTGGCCCAGCGGTTCAACTTCCCGCTGGACCGCGTTGCGGCGCTGGTCATCGTCATCGCCATCGGCAAGACGGGCTGGGAGTTGCTCTCCGATGGGATGCGCGTGCTACTCGACGCCTCGTTGGACGCCGAAACCCTGCTGCAAATTCGGGATATCATCGCCGCCGAGCCGACGGTGGCGGAGCTCAAGTGGGTCACCGGTCGCAACGCCGGTCGCTTCCGCTTTGTGGAGGCCGAGGTCGCCCTGCGCGTCCGCGAACTGGAGAAGGCTGAGGCGACCACACGACACATCGAGACGCAGATCCGCCAGGCAGTGCCCTACGTGGAGCGGGTGCTGATCCACGCCGAGCCGATGGAGCGCACTCACTTGCGCTACGCCGTTCCTCTGGCCGATCCCGGTGGAACCATCAGCGAGCACCTCGGCGAAGCCCCCTACTTCGCCCTGATCACCGTACGCCTGGCCGACGGGGTCATCGAGGAACAGCATATTGTGGCAAATCCCCACCAAGCGGTGGAGAAAGCGAAAGGCATCCGGGTGGCCGAGTGGCTGGTGGCGCAGAAGATGGACGTCGTACTCGTGAAGGAGAGCCTGCGCGGCAAGGGGCCAGTCTACGTCTTCGGTGAGGCCGGGGTGGAGATGCGGGAGACCACCGCGACCACGCTGGAGGAGGCCCTGATGGAAACGTAGGG
>CAZRSI010000319.1:0-2414 GCA_964602575.1 uncultured Anaerolineae bacterium | reverse complement strand
TCGCTGCTGCCTGTAGTCGTCCTGCTGGCCTCCGAGATGTGGATCACTCGCGCCCCAACCTTCCCCCAGGAGAGCGACAATCTGCTGGTTGAGTTGAATCTACCCTTCGAGCGCGTTGTCTTCCCGACCACCGACGGATTGATGCTGCGCGGTTGGTTCATTCCCTCCGACGAACCCGACGCGCCAGCCATCCTGTACGCGCCTGGCTCCGGGAGAGACCAGCGCTCAGGCTTGCCTCTCGTCCCCACCTTGCATGAGGCTGGATATCATGTCTTGCTGTTCAGCTATCGTGGCTCCGGCCTCAGCGATGGCAATGGCAAAGGTCTAACCTATGGATACGGTGAGAGCCAGGACGTGGAATCGGCCGTGGACTTCCTGCGGCAGGTCAAAGGTATTCGTCGGGTCGGGGCAATTGGCTATTCAGTGGGCGCGGTTAGCGTCATCTTGAGCGCGGCTCGCAATCCGCACATCGAAGCCGTGCTGGCTATCGCTCCATTTGCCTGCGTCTCCGAAGTATGGACTAGCAATCGGCCACCGCTGGTCCCCGCGTTCGTGCTGGATCTAATGTTGCGTCTGGTAGAATGGCGCAAGGGTTTCAGCCGTGCCGATGTCTGTCCGGTGGAAGTCGTCGGCCGCATAGCGCCTCGACCGTTGTGGCTGGTCCACGGCACCGCCGACGAACACATCCCTCTCGTTCAGGCCCAGCGGCTGTTCTCGGCAGCTGGTCAGCCCAAGACCCTCTGGCTGATAGAGGGAGAGAGTCATGGTTCCATCCACCAGCGAGTTTTGGAGGGCCACGCATCGGATATAGTAACTTTCTTCGATGCCGCCTTGCGGTTCACAGTCAAAGACAGGCCAGAGGCACCCTCTATGCCTCTGGCCGGCGCGTGACCCATTCCTCCTTGGGGCCTACGTCCCGGTCGAAAAGGAAGCGGTTCAGAAGCACCCGCCGTCGCTCTGGCCCTTGTGGAGGGAGAGGTTGGCGATTGGCCTCCAGGCGTTTGATAACTGTAACAGCCAAGATGGCCACGCCGGCCCAGGTCAGTTCCGCCCGCTGGTTTGTGAGCCAGGTCAGCACAGGCAAAGAGGCTATGCCCAGCAGCGAGAGCAGGGCCGTGTATCCCAGTAGCCGTCCCACGGCCATGAAAGCCAGCAGGTAGGGAAAACCCCAGGGAAACACCACCAACATTATCCCCAGGACAGTGCTGTGCCCTCGTCCACCCTTAAACCCCAGGTATATGGGCCAGTTGTGGCCGATCATGGCCGCCACACCTGCTGCCAAAGCTACCCCCAGGCCCAGCCCCCATCGCAGGCCCAACCAGGTGGGTAGAGCGGCCTTGGCTATGTCGAGCAGGCCCACGGCAACGATGGCAGTCTTAGAGACGTGGTAATAAACGCCGGTGCCGCTGACCGTGCCGCTGCCGTAGCGCCGCAAGTCAATCCCCTTGAGCCACCGCCCAGCCAGATAGGAGGGCGGGATCGAGCCCAGCAGATAGCCAGCTACTATCAACAAGAGTGATTTGATAAGCATCAGAAACCACCTATACCTGGCGCCCAGCCCTGGCCCTCCAACGGAAAGACAGCGAGGGCAGTTGCCAACCACCCTCTCCGCCCACGCGGATATCCCGACGCTGGAAGAGCCACCAGGCCAGGGCGGTGAAAATCGCTGCCGAGGCGATCAGACCACCGAACCATGCACCGTTTAGCCCGTGGAAAGCATCCTGAGCCTGATAGTAGTTGAGCGGCGATAGCCTGGCGATGGGTTCCAGGTCCTGGTTGATTTTAGCCAGGCCGGTGATGAAGAAGCTGGCCACCAGCAGCAAGCCGGCCGTCGTTGCCGCCAAGCGGCGCGATGGTAGAACCATGCTAAGGAACAGTGAGAGCGTCCCGAAGAGCAGAAGCTCCGCCAACACCGATAGTAGAGGCAGCCATGTCTTTCCCCAGCCGATGCCTATCGAAGACCAATTCATGGGAATGACGAGACCCAGCCAGGTTATGGCCAGGATGGCCACGGTGGCAGTGATGAAGGCCAGCAGTCGGCCCAGGAACAGGGCCGTGCGGCTCACAGGGTAGGCCATGATCAGGTCCAGTCGGCCGTTCTCCTCGTCGCTCACCAGCAAACCGCTACCTGTCAACACCGCGAAGATGCCCAGGATAACCGGCATATAGGACAGCAACTCGACACCCAGGAAGCCTTCCGGCGTGCCAAAGGCGCTGAAGTCGCCGAAGAAAGCAGTGAACTCCTCCGGATAGAACTTCAGCAGGTCTTCGAGTTGCCCCTGCTGCGCAGCAAAGGTGTCATACATCGAGACGAGCAACACGCCCAGCAAGGCAAAAGCGATGCCCCAACCGAGGATTTGGCCCCGGAAACGGCGTAGCGTGTAGCGGAAAATCGTTGACATCCTATCCCTCCT
>CAZRSI010000318.1:0-2414 GCA_964602575.1 uncultured Anaerolineae bacterium | reverse complement strand
TGCTTGTGCTTTACATCCTGTCGTTCTCCTGGCTCTCGATCCAGCAACACAGGGCTTTTCACACCCGTGCGCTGGACCTGGGGCAATTCGACCAGGCCATTTGGAACACGGCCCACGGCAGATTCTTCGTCAACACCCTCAAACCGCCCAACACCTTAGCCTATCATTTCTCTCCCCTGATGGCCCTTATCGCGCCCCTGTACCTCATTTGGCCCGATATACGGCTTCTGTTCGTGATTCAAACTGTTGCCCTGGCCCTTGCGGGGTTGCCTCTATTCCAACTAATACGGGAGAGGAATCCCACCCTGGCCCCTTTTGTTTTGGCCGCCTATTATCTAAACCCCGCCCTCCACGAGGTCAATTTGAGCGAGTTTCGGAGGATAACCCTGGCGGTGCCTTTCGTCTCTCTCGCCCTTTACGGGCTGATTAAGGGGGAGAGAAAGTGGATCCTGGGAGGATTATTGCCAGCGTTACTGTGCAAAGAGAACATGGCCCTCTTGGCGATGGCATTTGGCGTCTACCTGCTTTTGAAAGACAGAGAGGTGAAATTGGGCAGCGGGCTGTTGATCCTGGGACTCCTGTGGGCAATAATTGTGCCCTTTGTGGTGATCCCTCGCTTCGGGAAGGGAGCCTATCCCCAGCTCCGTTACTATTCTTACCTGGGCGGGAACACCAGCGAAGCTTTGAAGACCTTGAGCCGAAGCCCCTTGATTTGGCTCGAAAACATGCTAACGAGGAGCAGGCTCGAGGCTGTGGTCCGATTGCTACTGCCCACGGGGTTCCTGGTATTCCTGGCCCCGATGATATTCGCGCTGAGCCTTCCATTCCTCGGCTATATGTTAGCCAGCAATGATCCCTGGATGTACAGCCTGCAGAGTTGGTACCCGGCCTCATTGCTGCCCATCCTTTTCTTCGCGATAGCGGTAGGGCTGGACCACCTCAAGGGTCGGAAACGGTTGTGGGCGACGTTCTATCTTCTGGGGATGAGCATCATTGGCTGTTGGTTGTGGAGCCCTGCTCCGCTGGCACGTGGATTTCAATCAGAGAGGTTCATTGTAACTGAGCACGCTCGCTTAGGCGAAGCTATCTTGGCGCGTGTGCCGCCCAACGCATCCGTCTCAGCCCAAGATGCCCTTGTGCCTCACTTGTCACATCGGGAGGAGATATATCTGTACCCACGCCGGGCGGACGAGGCCCAATACATTGTCTTGGACACACGAAGCCGCTACTATCCCCTGACCCCTGATTCATACGAAAGGGAGTTTCAAGAGCTCCTGGCCAATCCGAACTACAGGATCCTGACCGAGGCCGACGGCTATTTCCTCTTTCAGCGAACTGATGAGCCTCTCATCGAAAACCCGCTAGAGGCCAGATTGGGACAGGGGATTGCCTTGCTGGGTTTCGACATCGCGGTGAAGGATGAGCGGGGCGAATTCGTGTCCCAACCCCTTCCCCTCCGAGTCGGCCCCGGCCAAACCATCCGCCTGAGCCTGTACTGGCAGAGCGTGGCTGAGGTGGATACAGACTATACGGTCTTCACCCACCTGCTGGACGATGAGGGCCGCATCGTCGGCCAACACGATGGGCTGCCCGGCAATGGTTTCAGGCTGACCGAGATATGGCAGCCAGCCATCTTCAAGTTGACCAGTAGATGGCAACCGGGGGAGATCGTGCGGGATGTGCACTACCTGAGCCTCTCCCCCGACTGCAAGCCAGGTGTGGGCACTCTTGAGGTCGGGATGTACAACCTTTGGACCGGCCAGCGATTGAGCACGGCAAACGGCGAGGATCACCTGATCCTGACCCAGGTGATCATAGGCCGAAAAGGGGGAAGCTAAGTGAGAACGATCAAGCTTGTACAGCATCACTGGGCCGCGGCCCTCGTTTTGGTGGCCTTCCTCGCCCTGGGCATCGCCTACAACGTGGCCACACCCCTCTTCGAGAAGCCCGACGAGATCTGGCACTACCCTTACGTCAAGTGGCTGGCTGACGGCCGGGGCCTGCCGGTGCAAGACCTGGCCCGAGCGCAGTCCCTGATGAGGCAAGAGGCCACCCAGCCCCCGCTGTATTATGTCACCGCCGCCCTGGCTACCTTCTGGATTGATGATGACGACTGGCAGGATCTCGCAAAGCTCAACCCCTTCTGGGGCTACAACGCCCCCGGCACGGTCAACGACAACAAGAACCGCGTTCTTCACACCGACAGAGAACGCTTTCCCTACCGCGGAGCTGTACTGGCCATTCGCATAGCTCGCCTGGTATCGGTGCTCTGGGGGGGCATCACTGTCCTTGGCACCTACCTGATTGCTCTCCAACTATTCCCGAAATGGCGATCTTTTGCTGCCGGCGCAGCGGCCCTGGTCGCCTTCAACCCTCAATTCATCTTCATAAGCAGCGCCGTGAGCAACGACAGC
>CAZRSI010000317.1:0-2423 GCA_964602575.1 uncultured Anaerolineae bacterium | reverse complement strand
CCTCGATCTTGGCGTCGAGCTTCTCATAGGACTCAATAGTAAGCCTTCGAGTCTCCCGCACCTCATTGCGCAGGTCCTGGATGTCCTCTCGCAGATAAGCCACTACCCAGGGTATCTCGGCTCTGTCCAGTTCCAAAACCGGCGTCTTGGCTTCCTCTGTCATTCTCCTGTATTTCCTTCAATTCTGAGCATGATTCATTATACCATCAAAACCTGTTTCAAGCAAATTGCCTCACCTACCAGTTATGTGGACTTCGGCCTGCTATCTCACGGGGGCCCCTTTATAAACCTGGGCGAGGTCTCCATGGGCCGTGCTGACCACCACCACAGAAGGCATAGTTGGTGTCTGATCTACATCCCCATCGCCATCGGTGTCGCATAGTTGCTGCACATCGGTGACCTCTACTGTCCCGGCGCCAGCGAAGCCTGGGGCTATGGTGTCTACACTAGTCAGGTCTATGAGCTTGAGATTCCCAGCGCGGAGCCAAAATTCGTCCACGAAGCCAACGATGGCGCCTGTTTCGTCTCTCACGTCCATTCTGAGCTTCACGTTGTTGCAGTTTGCATTGTTGCGGACGGCAATCAGGGATGTCAGGCCCTGATGATCCCTGGCCAGGAAGGGAAGGGCAATGGCGGTCGCGCCCATGATCTCCCTTTCTGCGTAGGCATTGTAACCGCCTCCCTGGGCGTCCATGCCACGTTTCTTGAGATCAACCACGGCGAAGATAGGCTGGCCGTCGGTCTGTTCCCCACTCGGATAGCCGACCTGGCTGTGGGACTGGATCACCGCCGCGCCAGCATATTCGGCCCCCAGGTCAACGATCTGGGGCAGGTAAAATGTGGTCCCTCCAGCGGGGCAGACCCAGTCACCAAGGAACAGGATGGAATCGCCGCTATGGTCGAAGAACTCCACGGTCACAAAGGTGGGGAGGGACTCCTGGGTCAGGTTCTGTACCTGGATGCTGGCTTCCCAGCCACTCAACTCACGGAAGACCAAACCGGCATAGAAAAGCGTATCCGTGGTGAACTGGTAGGGTTCCGCTAGATAGGTCAACAGCACGCCGCGATCCTCTGAAGGCAGGAAACTGGCTTGGTCCACGATGATCCCCAGGGGCTTGTTGGCGGTGACATAGACCGAACCGAGCCACTCCACACCCAGCGCCTCTGGCACCCTTTGGCGAATGGATTCCCCCGGCGCCAACTGCTCGATGTGTTCTGCATGGGTGAAGTTGCAACCCTCTCCTTGCTGTTGATAGTGGAGCCACACCGAGGTACACCTCTGGCCCGAGTTTTGGATGATCATCTCCGTGTCCAAGTTGTAGTACTGTCTCATGGCGTAAGGGGCGAAATACTGATAGGGAGGCCCACTTCCCTCCATGTGGTCCGTGATGCCCGCGTAGGTGCTTGCCACCATGGTGCCGTAGTCGTTGGGGCCCTGACGCTGCACGATCACTGCCAGTGCCTCGCCAGTGCCCCGATAATCATCCTCCCAGTCCTTCCACTCATCGCTATCGCCCACCGCATCGGCAGCGTCGTCGCAGGCCTCGTCAAAGAGGAGCCTATTCACCGAGTAGACTATCGCTGACTTTGCCTGGTTAGGGATCTGAGCTTTTAGCGACCGGGCTGCGCTCTTGGGAACCATCATGCAAGCAATCCCTATCGGGCCTGGATCGTTGTTCGGACATTGGCCCGAATACTCTCCCCAGAAAAACACGATCACCCCTGTGTCGTCATCACCCACGTTCTGCACCTGGATCAGGGTATCCCACCCTTGGTGGTTGTCAATGGCGGGCAACTGAATGCGGGTGCTAATTTGGGTGGGTATAAAGGTGAGCT
Organism: uncultured Anaerolineae bacterium; assembly: GCA_964602575.1. Taxonomy (GTDB): domain Bacteria; phylum Chloroflexota; class Anaerolineae; order VGOG01; family VGOG01; genus CAZRSI01. Next base: position 587 of record CAZRSI010000317.1, on the reverse strand, counting down.
GGACACAGGCCTGGCCGGAAGTTCTCAGAGAAGTGGCCGTCACCGTGGCCTTGCCCGGCACCGTGCCGGATGTGAGTGTCACAATAGCCACTCCATCAACGGTCTCGGTGATAGCGCTGCTCAGGATGCCCAGGTCGGTAGCGAAAACCACCTCTGTCCCATCGGCTACAGGGTTGTTGTTAATGTCCTCAACCATAGCCCTGATGGTAGATGTGGAGGTGCCATCCGCAGGTATGCTGGTGGGTTCAGCCGTCACAGTTACGGAGTGAGGCCAGCCTGGATTTACTCTGCCTTTGGTTGGGAGTGCCAAATACCAGTCCATTTTGGTGTCCGTATCTCCGGACCAGGCATCTCTGCCCAAGGACTTCCCCTTGGCTCCCGTGCTCCAATCGGCACACTCAGGCTCGTTGATTTCGTCTCCTCCGTCCACCGTGCCCTCCCAGTGGCCGGCCTCGACGATGGTGTTGAAGGCTGTCTGCTGGGCACCGGCCCATGTCCCATCATTGTTGGCGAAGGCCAGGGCGTCTATCATGGTGCTGGCTCCATCCTCGAGGATGATGACATTGTCCGTGCCGATGAGGCCGCTA
>CAZRSI010000316.1:0-2434 GCA_964602575.1 uncultured Anaerolineae bacterium | reverse complement strand
GGAACTCGGAGGAACTTGTGTCTTAGCCTCATGAGGGCTTGGAGAGACCATGGAATCCATTCACCAGATAATCAATGTCACCAAAGCTTACTACTGTCTGGAGTGTGGCAAGTGCACTGCGGTATGTCCTATCTCACGCCGGGAGCCGACCTACTCGCCTCGTCGGACGGTGGAGAGGGCCATCTGGGGTGAGGGAGAGGAGTTGTTGGCCGATGTGCTGCTCTGGTCTTGTCTCACTTGCCAGCATTGCTCGACGCGTTGCCCTTCGGATGTCCACTACGTGGAATTCATCCGCAACCTGCGGGCCCTGGCGCGAGGAGCAGGCCACGAAGGGCTGTGCACCCACGGTGAGGCCATCCAGACCTGGATGCGGATGATGACCTCGCCCGAACTGAAACAAAACCGCCTGGATTGGCTCGATGAAGATCTCAAGGTTTCTACCGATTCCGATACGGTTTATTTCGTCGGCTGTTTGCCATATTATGATGTGCTGTTCAACAAAATCGGCGCCCAGGGGGTAGAGATCGCCCGGGGTGCCGTCAGGGTGCTCAACTACCTGGGCATCGAACCTATCATCTTGGAGAATGAGCGTTGCTGTGGCCACGACCTCCTGTGGGAGGGAGACATTGCTAACTTTCGCAAGCTGGCCGAGTTGAACATCGCTATGCTGCAGGCGACGGGAGCCAAGCGCATCGTCACCACCTGCCCGGAGTGCGCTCGCACGCTAAAGATTGACTATCCCGCCCAGGTGGGCGACCTGGGGATGGAAGTGATCCATATCACTGAGCTATTGGCTCAGAAGATAGAGGAGGAGGAATTCCAAATCACGAACCCCGAATCCCGAATCGTGACATATCACGACCCCTGCCGCCTGGGTCGCCATCTTGGCATCTACGACGCGCCCCGCCAGGTAATCGAGGCCCTGGGCTTGAAGTTGGTGGAGATGGAGCACAGTGGCAAGAATGCCTTGTGCTGTGGCACCAGTTGCTGGACCAACTGCGGGGTGGTCAACAAACAGATCCAGGTGGACCGATTGCGTGAGGCCCTGGCCACCGGCGCCGAACTGCTGGTCACCGCCTGCGCCAAGTGCCAGATTCACTTCAAGTGTGCCCTAGACGATGCGAAGTTAGGTGAGGAGATCGGCATGGAGATCAAGGATTTGGTCACTTTGGTGGACGAAGCGCTGGCTCAGCCAGTGATCAGTAATCAGTCATCAGTAATCAGTGACCGCCGATAACTGTTTACTGATCACTGTTCACTGGTTACTGTAAATTGGAGGAGAAATGCAAAATCCGCAATCCGGGATCCGCAATCCGAAATTGATCGTCGTCATCGGCATGGGGTACGTGGGCATCCCCTGCGCGGTACTGCTGGCCGATGTTCCTGGACACCGCGTGATCGGAGTGCAGCGCCGCTCCGAGCGCTCGGGCTGGAAGATTGATGTCCTCAATCGAGGCGAGAGCCCGTTTGAGGGACACGAACCCGGATTGGCTGAGCTGATTGCCCGCGTGGTGAAAAAAGGCACCTTCCGAGTGACAGACGACATCTCGGTGTGCAAGGATGCCGACGTTATCCTGATTGACGTCCAGACGCCGACCGATAGCCGCAGGGTCCCTCAATACCGGTCCCTGCGCGAGGTCAGCGCCAATGTGGGTAAGTACATGAAAAGAGGTGCTTTGGTGGTCATTGAATCCACAGTCGCGCCGGGCACGACCCAGAACGTCGTACTGCCTATCCTGGAGGAGACCTCCGGGATGAAAGCTGGTCGGGATTTCTACCTGGCCTTCTCCTACGAGCGGGTGATGCCGGGCAAGCTTTTGGAGTTCATGGTGAACTTCCCCCGCGTGGTGGGTGGCATTGATGCCAGGAGCACCGAGTTGGCGGTGGAGCTGTACAGCACCATTGTTAGGAAAGAGATCACGGCCACCGACGTGCTCACGGCGGAACTGGCCAAGACGGTGGAGAACGCCTACCGCGATGTCAACATCGCTTTCGCCAACGAGATGGCCCTGGTGTGCGAGAGCCTGGGAGTGGATGTCTATGAGTTGCGGGAGCTGATCAATGCCCGCCCAGACCGTCACATGCACCTCCCTGGAGCCGGTGTCGGTGGGCACTGCCTGCCCAAGGACACCTGGCTGTTGCGCTTTGGGGTGAAAGAGTACGGCACCCGCGACGTGGACATGGAGATGATTACCTTGGCTCGCCGCATCAACGACTCCATGCCATACCACATGGCCCGGTTGGTAGAGGAGGCCCTGACTGAAGCGGGTAGGGAGCTGAAGGGGTCGCGCGTAACGATTTTAGGACTTGCGTACTTGGAGAACTCAGATGACATCCGCAACAGCCCGGCCGAACCGCTGATCCACACGCTGCAGGGCAAGGGAGCCTGGGTTATGGCTCACGATCCCTACGTTTGGGGCTACGAGGGCCAGGA
>CAZRSI010000315.1:0-2438 GCA_964602575.1 uncultured Anaerolineae bacterium | reverse complement strand
TCCTCCAGCCGCTTGAGCGGGGCCAGAAGGCTCACGGTCACCATCCCCGGCGCACGACCGATCTCCACCGCTCCGGTGATGGTCACCCGATTCTTCACCTCATCCACGCTCATGCCCAGAAGCCTCGCTGCCCGCTCCAGGCCATTGGCTGTGGCGGCGTTCAAGTCGGCCCCGGAACCCACTACCTGGATGGGCGCAGCCTCCTCCAGCTCCACCCCGTACTCCTCGGCCAGCCGACGCCCCCTCTCCAGCTCATCTTCGGTGAAAGGCCGGGCCAAGGGGGGCAAGTCCTCCACCGGAGGCAACAGGATCGGACCTTCGAGGGTCAGCCCCTTGATGACCTCCACCTCCAAGGTCACCTCAGCGGAGACATCGGTGGTATGCCCCGCGATCTCGCCGTCGCCCTGCATGGCGTGCACGTCCCCCACGTAGACCCCTCCTCCCTTCACCTTGACCGGGCAGATGAGCACAGCCCCCTCCCTCACCGAATCAATGTCGAGATGGCCATCGGTCCTGGCTTCGAGCTGTTCCTGGGTCAGCCCATACTCGTGAGGGGCGCCTACCAGGAACTGGCCAAAGTCGCCAGAGTTGTGGGAATCGGGCATATCAATGGCGGGGGTGGTGCCGATGTTGCCAATGAAGGGTCTCATTCGCGCGAGGACCCCAGAGATGTCGGCTTTGCCCAGAACCAGGACCGGGTGTTGCTCGGATCCTGCGGGCAAGGCCGCATACTCGCGGGCATGGCGGGCGATCTCCTCCGCCGATTCCCTGCCCACCGTGACCCCCAAGGTTCTCTCCTCGTCGAAGACTATGGTGTAGCCGCAGGGCATCGCAAAGGGGATGGCCTCGGCGCCGCAGTTTTGGCACCTGATCGCCTCTGGCCCGATCCCCTCCAAGATCGTCGGTGGGTTTTCGGCGCCGCAGTTGGAGCACCTCCGGGCCACGAAGGGATCGCCGATGAACCTTCCCTCTATCGCCTCATGGGTGCCGGAAGAAGTGGCCTTGGAAGTCACTTTTACCTCTTTGATCCTGATGGCGATAGCATCGCCAATCTCGGCTCCCTCCACAGCCACCGGCTGGGTTACCTCGTGACCACCTTTGAACTTAGGGGTGATCATAGGCCCCCAGCAGCCAGGCGCCGTCTTCGCCACGATGGTGCCGCCATCCTCGACGGGACCCAGCATGGGGAGGCTTGGCCCCACCAGGCCACCTGTGTAGGTGGAAACGCGAACTACTTTACCAGCCATGGCGATCGCCTCCTTTCGTCAAGTAGATTCACTTATTTGATCTGATTCAACCCAGATGAGTCGAGCCGCTTATTACTTACCTGCTATGGCAGCTACAGCGACTCGCTCCGACGGCACCCGCATTAGCTGCGTCAACACGAACGAGGCCAGCACAACGCCAACTCCTACCAGGAAAGGCGCTTGCGAACCGAACAGTTCCCACACCGTGCCGCCAATCACCGGCACCACAATGGCCGCGATGTGGTTGATGGTCTGTTCCACTGATAGATTGCTGGTGATCTCCTCGGGCGTTACAGCGATTTTCTGGAAATAGGTGGTCAGCGCCAGATTGAAGCCAAACATGATGTTGTCTATCACATACAGGAAGAACAGCAGCGGCAGATAGGTGACGTAGGCGTATCCCAGGAAAACAAAGAGCAGGGTGCCAAAGGCAATGCTCAACATGCGTCGCTCGCCCAACCGAGTCACCAGCTTACCCACCAGTTGGAGAGCGTAAGTATTGATCAGGCTATTGAGCAGAAACAGCATGGCCGTCGTCTGGACACTGATGCCATATTTGCGCACCAACAGGAAGATGGCAAAGGTGGAGAAGATGTGACGACGGCAACCCATTAAGAACGAGAGGGTGTAGTAGAGCCAGTAGCGGCGCCGCAGGACGACCCGGCGACGCGGCGGTAGGCCCTTCTTGTCGCCTCCTAACAGCAACAACAGCAATCCCCCTGCAGTAACTACCCCTCCCACGGTCATGAACAACCGCCGATAGCCCCATGGCCCTGCCAGCAGGTAAACCACGCCGGTGGCCGCCAGTGCAGCTATAGCCGCCAGACTGCTCAGTCGCCCTAACGTTTTGGGGGCGTGTTCTTTCTTCACCGCCATCAGCACTATGGCATTGTTACTGGGATAGAAAAAGTGGAAGCCAAAGCTCATCACCAACGTGCTGAGCAGCAGGAAAGGGACATCAGATACCTGGCCGGTCAGAAACATGCCCACGCCCAGCAGGACGACGCTGAAGGCCATGATGCGGACTTCGGACAGAAAGAGAGCCAGGACGCCGGCCAAAAAGCCCAGCAGTCCTGGCAGCTCGCGCACTGCCTGTATCCAGCCGATGCTCCCTGGCCCAATGCCCATCTCCTCCACGGCGAAGTTGTTGAACATCGCCTGCCAGACACGGAAGCCAAAGTAGAGCATGAA
>CAZRSI010000314.1:0-2467 GCA_964602575.1 uncultured Anaerolineae bacterium | reverse complement strand
GTGCAGGATTTACGGATTCCGCTGATTCGCTAATCCTGTTGATCCGCTGTTCTTCGCCCATCACGCCCGCCGCAGGGCCCGCCAGATTTCCGACACCGACGGGCGTTTGCCGTACATGAGGAGCCCCATACGGAAGACTTTGGCTCCAGCCCAGAGGGTGCCAGCGATGCCCAGGACCAACAGGATCAGGCTGAGGACGATCTGGTAGAAGGGCACTTCGGTCATGCCCAGGCGCTGCAACATCATTATCGGGGCGGTAAGGGGTACGTAGCTCAAGATCTGGGCCAGGAGCGAGTTGGGATTGGTCCACAGAAAGCCGCTGACCATGAAGGGAATGGCAGCCAGCCCGGAGAAGATGCCAGCGATCTGCTGCCCCTCCCGGGCCGAGGTGCCCAGGGAGCCAGCGCTGGCCATCAGGGTGGCGAAGAGGAGGTAGCCCAGCAGGAAGTAGACCACGCCCAGCACGATGGTCATCAGGTCCAGATTGATGGCCCCGAAAAGGGCCAGGCTGGTGACGGCTATCCCGATCAGCGCCCAGCCACAGCCAAGCCAGAATAGGATCTGGGCCAATCCCAGTGCTCCCAGTCCCAGAATCTTGCCCGTCAGAAGCTCCATAGGGGTCACCGAGGAGAGCAGGATCTCGATCACCCGGCTCTCTTTCTCCTCGCTGACCCCCTGCAGCAAGAAGCCAGAGGAGCTGAAGATGGAGATCACCAGCAGGATGGAGAAGGCGTAAGGGATGGCGATATTGGCCACGAAGCTGGCGGTACCCTCCCCGCCGCCTTCGCCCTCTGGGCTGATGGATACCGGCTGCAGATTCATCGGGGCACGCACTCTGGCTCTCAGGACTTCGTCCACCTGCCCGGCCAGCAGATGATCCACCAGGAAGGGGCGAATCCACTCTTCGCTCACCGAGATGGCCGTGGAGAGCCCCCGCCCCTTGCTGTAGGCGACAACTCGGCCCGTGCCCAAGTAGTCCTCTGGAATCAACAGGAAGGCTTCGATCTCCTCGGCGAACAGCGCCTCCCGCGCCGCCTGCTCGTCTGGGTAGGGGATAAAGAAGCCCTCGTACTCAGGCAGCGGCGGCGTGAAGAGGCCCATCTGGTCAACGTAGCCCACCGCCTTGGGTGTGCCTACGACCTGCCTCTCCAGGAATTCGCCAGCTTGACCGCCGAAAAACGCGGACACGATTACCCCCACGAGGCCCAGCAACGGCACGACCAAAGTGGTGATTATGAAGCTAGGTCGCTTCAGGTTAACAATGAACTCGTGTCGTGCTACTTCCAGGACCTTGCGCATCGTTCCCCTCCACAACTCTTCTCACCCTGTGCTCGCCCTGGTCCGCTGTGGCCGCCGGACTAGGGCCCAGCAGAGCAAACAGGTCACCCCTCCACAACTTGGATGAAAATCTCCTCCAGCGGCGGCGTGGCCACCTCGAAACGCTCGATTGGGATGTCTCGCTCGACCAACTGGCGCAGGATGTCCTGAGGCGAGACGTTGTCCTCCAGGACGATGAGGTGATCCCGCTCGCGTTGTTCAATCCGCTGCCACCCCTGCCAGGTCCTCCAGAGAACCTGGGCAGCGGACCAGTACAGCGTGTTCAGCGTATTGAGCTTTGATCTCCTCCAGCGGCCCGTAGAGAACCCTTTGCCCTTCGTTGATAAGCAGGATGCGGTCACACATCCGCTCCACCTGGTTCATCTGGTGCGTGCTGAGCACTACCGTCTTGCCGCGCTCTCGCAAATCCTGGATCACCCCCTTGACCTGCTCGGTGCTGAGAGGATCTAACCCCAGGAAGGGTTCGTCCAGAATCACCAATTCCGGATCGTGGATCAGGGTGGCCACCAATTGGGCCTTTTGCTGCATCCCCTTGCTTAGTGCCTTTATCTTGTCATTTCCCTTGGCTTCAAGTCCCACCTGCTCTAGTAGCAACTCGGCTCGTTTTCGCACCAGCTTGCGATCCATGCCCTTTAGCACCGCCAGGTAGGTGAGACATTCCATGAGCTTGAGGTTGCGGTAAAGCCCCCGCTCTTCGGGTAAGTAGCCGATGCGTTCCTGGGCTTTATGGCCTGGAGGGTGGCCCAGCACGCGAATAGTTCCTTCGTCGGGTTTGATGATGTCCATCAACATGCGGATGGTGGTTGTCTTTCCGGCCCCATTGGGGCCCAGGAGGCCGAAGATCTCGCCCTGCTGAACCTCCATGTCCAGGTGATCTACCGCTACCAGGCCGTCGAATCTCTTGGTCAAGCCGTTGGTTTCGATAGTGCTCATCTATCCTCCAAAGCGCAGCTTTCCATAAATCAATCCTAATATAGCATACAAAGCGTGTATTGTCAATCTCAGTACCTGAAGGGCTTGCGCAGCGAAGCCTGGGGAGCTTGAGGGGTACCCCCTCAACCCCACTTTTTCCTATTCAGGGCGGGGCTAAATGGGCCAATGCCCCACACCGGCGACGAGGATAGGGGAT
>CAZRSI010000313.1:0-2468 GCA_964602575.1 uncultured Anaerolineae bacterium | reverse complement strand
CCGTCGTAGAAGCTGGCATCATACGCGAAAAGCTCGAGCTTGTGCGCTTTGATCTCTGCGCCGACTATAGCACCCGTTACACTCGAATCTTTATCGAACTGAATAAGTCCGTTAGGTGCATATATAAACGCTTCCAAGTCGGCCTCCTTGTCAAAGGAAATATTCCCAGTAACGGACATGATGACAGAATCGCTGTCAGTGCCAAAGCCTGTCACTTTTTGCATATGAATATCGCCTACGGCAACTATGCTGCCTGATCCTGTAAATTTGCTGTCTTTTTGCGCCCAAATATTTCCCTCAACATAGATAGTACCCGTAAGGGTTATCACACGATTCATGCACACGTAGAGATCCCCAGTGATATATAGTGGTCCTAGAGTACGTGAGCTGTCAATAGTCAAAGTACCAGTATAGATACCCCCTGCCAATGCCTCCTCTTTATAGGTTTGAACAAACTCATCGCTGGATGGAAACACTATTTCCTGCTGCACCTCAATGCCATAGGTGTGCGTGAATGGATCTGTTGGGTCAAAATTGCCACCGTAGCGAATATTACCAGCTACTGTGCAATCTTTGGCCAACGTGATATCGCCCGCACTCACCAAAGCACCTTCGTAAAACTCTAAATTGCCTCCAGGTGTGTAGTTTACATACGAACGAATCACGGTATCCTGGGCTATGGATGTGATCTTGTAATAATCGCCTTCACTTTCTACTGTTACCGATACCGACATGTTGTTCATCAAGGTCGGTGTGTTTATGCTAAAGGGCACATCAGCATTGTTGGCAAGCATATACAGCGCATATTCCACTCCTGCATCTGCTGCGTACTGCTCCTTCAAGGCCTCTTCGATAGCGCGGGTGGCGAGGAGGTTGGTGCTGGCGTGGGATAGGAAGACAGGAAGAAGCAGAATGCCAATGCCCAGGATAATGAGGGTCAAGGCCAAAGCCCGCCCGCTTTCGTCCGAAATGAGTTTCTTCAGCATGAACCGCTCCTTGTGATCAAGGGTTGGGGGGGAATGCAAATGTACAGTTGTCAGTTAAGGTAATAGCGATAGAGTACAGGTCTTCATCATTGAGGACATTCGTCGCCTCGAAAGTGAATTTAAGTGTCTTTTGGGTTCCACTGGTTAGCTCACGATTTTCAAGAAGCCATGGCCCATCAATCGTCGTTGATGGCGGGTTTTCCAACCCATCCCATATTGGGCTTGTGTCCAACCAGATCCCATTGAGCCCTGCGTTTGTGATCGGCCAGGTAATATAGATCTCATCAATACTTGGCGAAGTGTCGCCGGTGTTCGTGATGGTCCATGTCACTGTGCCACCATAAAACTCGAGGTTCTCAGCGCCGGTCACCTGGCATAAGTGCGCAACCGGGATAGACCCACCAGGGCGCATCTTCAGGGCAAAGGTGCCACTTCCAGGAACGTCCCCCTTCTTAGAGGCCAGCGTCACCGTTATAGTGCTAGGAGCCAGTACGGTGCCTGTTGGCGAAAAGCTGAACCTGGAAGGATCAACGTACCTGGCCAAAACCAGCGACGAGCCGCCGTGATCCTCGCGGAGCAGCTCATCCCCCGATAGCGTATAGGTGATAGTCCGGGTCAAGAAGTCGGCAACGGCGGGGCTGTAATAGGGGACGTATAAAACCATCTGGGAACTACTGACCTCCGCGCGGGAGGCGGTGAGCACATCGCGGTTGAGCCAGGTGGCGGCGTTCCGCAGGTCGTGTTGAACCACCAGCATGCTGTTGCCCCAACCGGTGATATCGAAAACCTGAAAGATGACCGTGGCCAGGATGCCAACTATCAACGCGGCAATGGCCAGGCCCACTATTAGCTCGGTTAGGGTTATTCCCCTCTCACCTTTCATTCCCGGCTCACCTTGTAGTCCCCGATTGTAAGCACCTGTTCGCCATGGTGGGAGATAGTGACGGTGATCCACTGCATGCCGCTGTCGTGAGCAGGATCGGAACTGAAGCTGGACGTGGCCGTGTACCAGTAAGAGATGCCACTGATTTCAGCCAGATAAGATGGGAAATCGGGTGTTGTGACAGTGCACACATCGGTGTATGAAATCGGGAGTGCACCGGTAATGTAAGGATGCTTTTGGATGCACTCCAACTGTGCCCGTGCCAGGTTCTCCGCCGTGACCCGCTCGTGCACCACGCTCACGCTGAGCGCGCCGGTAGAAAGGGCGGCCAGGAAGGCACTGAGAACGATGGCGATGATGGCCACCGACACCAATACCTCCACCAGGCTCGTCCCTCTCTCATCCGCAACAACAGATAACTTCACCGCTTCCCTCTCTTTATCGTTTAGGTACATTCAAAATGGGTTGGTGTTGGGGATTGCTTCGGCGCAAAAGACGCGCCTCGCAATGACCCGGGCTGAGCAGTGACGCCAAATCTACCAAAAAGCGTGCTGCCAGCCGACTGCTTTCGAACAGCACGCTTCTCCAACTTCTGTCTT
>CAZRSI010000312.1:0-2478 GCA_964602575.1 uncultured Anaerolineae bacterium | reverse complement strand
CAGCGCCACACCGCCCAACAGGAAGAATCTCTTCTTGGTCATCTGTTCACCTCCTCTCTCTATTCTGAGATTCGGGCTAGCTCTTTCCTAACCCGCCATTATTGTACCAAAAAAATATGAAAACTTAATGAAGAAACCGTAAAGGTTTGATATAGACTCTGGCCTGACAACGCAAAAGCCCCAGTGCGTCGCTCTGAGGCCTTTATTGGGCAAGCTGTTCTGATGATGCCAACTCAGCTCTATTCGTTCCTCGCCGCTGTAGACATGTATCTGCTGACCACGGGCATACCCGATGAGGGTGATGCCCCAGGCTCTGGCCAGCTCTATGGCCAGATCGGTGGGTGAAGTGCGGGAGACCAGGAAAAGCTGCCGCATCAGCTCAGATATCTGGGATGGTGTTACTTTCACGGTCGAGTCAACCTTGCTCGCCTGGGCAGTTAGGTCGGCGAAGGTGATACCGCCGCCACACCCGGAGGTGAGCACTCGCTCAGCTCCTCCTGGCATCTCTATTTCTTCCTTGCCAAGCTCCTGGCTTTCTCTAAATCGGCGGGCGTGTTGATGTTGAAAAACGAGAGAAACTGGGGATCAAACAGGCTTATTTCCTCCTCCTCCACATAGCGCACCTGCACCTCTGGGAAGAAACCCACGATTCTAAGATTCCCGGCCGATAGCAAGCGCTCGATAGGCTGTAGGCATTCTTTGGAATAAATAGCGTGTAATGGTTCCAGCAACTCTTTGACCCTAGGCACAACCACGTCGTAATCGGATGATAGGATAATCATGTAGCGTAAAAGCCTGAGGTTCAGAAAGGGCATATCAGAGGCCACCACCAAGCCGTAGTCATAGCATGCTGCCTTGAGCCCGGAGTAGAGCCCTCCCAAAGCTCCCTTGCCAGGGTATATATCGCCCACCAATTTTGTTCCCAGATAAGCATACTTCCGAGGAGAATTGGTGACAATGATGACCTCGTTCCCAATTTGCGCCATCTTTTCCACTACCTCTTCGATCAAAAAGCGATCGCCTATCTTGAGGAAGGCTTTATCGATGCCCAGTCGCTTGCTTTCTCCCCCGGCCAGCACGATGCAACTGACGGGATGCACAATCTTTCCCGATTCACCTGGGGGGTCTGTACCCCTTGCTAGGGTTCTAGATGGCATATCATCTCCTCGACATCAGTTATCTACAGTATAGCACAATCGCTCTAGCAGAGCAAAGACGCCCTTTTTTCCCTGAGACGGGTCTCCGCATCCCCCATACTATTACTGGCATACCCCGGGCTGGGGGAGAAGTGCAAATAATTTGGAATCCATTCCAATTGCGAATTGGCCCAAGATATTGTATAATAAAGTGGGGTTGTCTACTATAAAATGAGCGAGGTGAAAGATGCTGGCTGAGACCACCAACAGCTCGAAGCGCGGGCGTCGAGAAAGCCACTGGTTGGTGACCCGTCGCTGTCTGGCCATCATCCGCCGGGCGCAGCGAGGGCCGGCTACCAGAGACGAGCTCATTCAGGCCATGTTGGAGGAGGAAAGAGCTTCTGGCTGCCGAGAGTGTCTGAATGAAAGAGCCTTACGCCTTCGGCTGGAGAAGGATCTGGGGCGGATTCGGAACGAATTACTGGTGGATCTTTACTTCGACCGGCAGGTGGGCGGCTACGTGATCAGGGATGCGTGGCTGCCGTTGCTGGACTTGCCCGATGAGGATCTGGCCACCATTGCCTGGCTGGAGCAGACCTTCGGCCATGATTCGCCGAAGCACGACGAGGTGCAGGCCTTGCTGGGCCAGTTGCGGCTCTACCTGGATCCGAAGAGGGTGGCAGTAATTGAACGAGCTCGCACTGCCCTGCGCATGGATCTGCGCCAGCGGGACGAGGACAAGATACGGCCAGCAGTGTGGGATGGGTTGACCAGGGCATTCGTGGAGCGGCGGCAGGTGGAGTTGCTCTATTTATCTCCTGAGTACGAAAATGGGCAACCCCGGCGGCACGTAGTGGAGCCGTATGAGCCCTACTATTTCGACACCACGCGTGGCCACTACTATCTGCGAGCCTACTGCCGCCACGTAGAGGGACCTGATGGTGATGCCTATCCCCATGCGTATTTGACCTATCGGCTGGGTCGCATTTTGAAGTTGACCGTGTTGCCCCAGAAGCTCCCGCCTGTGCCTCCCTCGGCGCGGCGCTATCCAGTCGAGTACGAGCTGGCGGCCAACATTGCTCGTTTGGGTATTACGCGCCATCCGGAGATCCAGGTTCAGGAGGTGGAGCAGCGGGAGGATGGGAGCGTCGTGGTGCGGGGCGAGACCGACAACATCTTCTGGGCGGTGCGGACGCTATTGCACTATGGCCCCAACTGCCGTGTGCTGGGCGGCCCCGAGATGTTGCGTGAAATGCGGGCCATAGTGCAAGAAATGGCTAAACTATACCCAGAGGCGGGGTAACCCCCCACAGATGTGGGGGTGGGGGTGTGGTATAATAAA
>CAZRSI010000311.1:0-2518 GCA_964602575.1 uncultured Anaerolineae bacterium | reverse complement strand
TTTCGGCCACCTTGGCGATTTTCCGCGCTTTTGAGCTGGCACCGCTGGGGTGCCAATCCGTCGAGTTCGAACTCCGCTACTGCGGATTTGCGCAAGCCGCGAACCGCCCTTATTTATCTAACAAATAATATAGCATAGAAGAACCGAAATGTCAAAACTTGAGGCCTATTTGGATCATGCATTTCAGCGAGATCACATTGCCCACAGCCAACCATTGGTGTAGGACTGTAAGAGATCTGCCTTACTGGCTCCCCTACGAATCCCTTGGATGCTGCAGGAGCGGTCGCTACAAGATATGTCGCAGGAAATCCCTGGTGCGCGGGTCCTTGGGATTATCGAATATTTCCTCCGGCGTCCCTTCCTCAACCCATACTCCATCTCCCATGAAGATGACGCGATCAGCTACTTCACGGGCAAAGCCCATCTCATGGGTGACCACAATCATGGTCATCCCCTCCCGCGCCAAGCGCTTCATCACGTCCAACACCTCGCCGATCAGCTCCGGGTCCAGCGCCGAGGTTGGCTCATCGAAGAGCATGATCTTAGGTTCCATGGCCAGCGCCCGGGCGATAGCCACTCGCTGCTGCTGCCCACCAGAGAGGCGCGAAGGATACTCATCACGCTTATCCATCAGACCAACCCACCCTAACAACCGCTCACCAATTTCTATAGCCTCTTCCCTAGACATCCCTTTGACCGTAATAGGCCCCTCTATGACATTCTCTAGAGCCGTCATATGAGGGAAAAGGTTAAAATGCTGGAAAACCATGCCTGTCTTGGCCCGAATCTGCTGGATGTGAATGCGATGCTCGCGACTAGGCTCCCCTGCAGGGATGACCACTCCATCGACCTCGATGGTGCCAGCCGTCGGCTCCTCCAGAAAATTCAAACAGCGCAAAAATGTGCTCTTCCCCGATCCGGAGCGACCGATGATGACCAGTACTTCCCCTGCTTCCACATCGAGATCGAGTCCCTTAAGGACATAGAGTTTGCCAAAGCATTTCTCCAGCTTCCGGACCCTGATAATGGGCGCCATCTTACCTCCTCTCACCTCGACCCATGTAGGCCTCCAGACGCGCCTGCAATGTCTGCAAGATGATACACATAAGCCAGTAGATAAGGGCCGCCACAGTCAGCGTCTCCAAGGAACGAAAATAACGGCGTCCCATCTTTGTAGCACGATAGGTCAGTTCCCACACCCCCATCACCGAGACCAGGGACGAATCCTTGAGCATGGCCACGAAATCATTGCCGATGGGAGGGATGACGACTCGTATAGCCTGAGGCAAGATGACACGCCGCAGAGTCTGGCCAGGCGTCATACCCAGGGAATAAGCGGCCTCGGTCTGGCCCTTGCCGATGGATTGAATGCCAGCCCGGAAGGTCTCCGTCATGTAGGCTCCGTAGCATACACCCAGGGCCAGGATGCCAGCTGGGATCGCCGGCAATGTCAGGAGTCTTTGCACCCCACTCAAACCCAGGCTCTCCAACTGTTGCCCAATTTGGGGTAGACCCAAGTACCATATGTAAACCTGAACCAATAGGGGTGTGCCCCGAACGAAGGAGACATAAAAAGTGGCGATACCATTGGCAATAGGGTTCTTGGAGAGCCGCCCCAACGCCCCCAGGAGGGCCAGAATGATCGCCAGCGAGATGCCTGCGGCCGACACCAACAATGTGTATTTTATCCCCGCCAGGATGAAGTCCAGCCTGTCGAACATGAAATTCATGTCGAATTTGAGAAGCTTGAATGCCACCCCAAGGACGACGAAGATGCCAACCCATACTAATGCCAACTTGATCATGAATTTCCGCGCCTTGGCCTGCTGTGCTGCCAAAACACGTTGTGCTTCGGCAGATGGTTGAGCTACCGCAACAATAGATGTGTTACCCATCAGATAGCCTCCTTAATCAACTCTGACGACAAATTACACTACTCGTCGTCCGTTATCCCTTTGCAGGCCCTAGAATCGTCTGGTGCAGGAAGGAATGAATCCGACCACTGCGTCGCTTGATGATCACCGTAACCGAAGCCCTCTTGACGATTTGATCTGGAATATTGCCCATCAACCAATTGCGAAACATAGGCATAGTAAGCCAACAAGCCCAGAACGATCCAGCCGATGACTAGATACCAGACTGTGTCAAAATATAACGAAGAATGGCGAAGATGTGGGCTCGGTCGGGAAACCTTCGCCCATCATGGTAGGACAAGTTGGCAACTTGCCCAACGACATCAATACCGCACCCGTGGGTCAATGCGAGCGTAGATGATGTCCACGATGAGGCTCACCGTTGCCACAAGCAGAGCGAAGAAGACCACCGTCCCCTGGATGGCGGGGAAGTCGCGCTCTGTGATGCGGTTCACCAGGAACAACCCCATCCCAGGCCAGTTGAACGTCGTCTCCGTCAGCACTGCACCGGCCAGCAGCAGCGCAAACTGCAGACCAAACATCGTAAGAAGCTGAGATGCTGCTCAAGCTCGTACACCTGGGTAATGGTCTCGGGACGCAATTGG
>CAZRSI010000310.1:0-2522 GCA_964602575.1 uncultured Anaerolineae bacterium | reverse complement strand
TGACGGCCACGGCGTTTTTTGTCCTCAGTGCCCTGCTGTCGCCCCGACGACGAAGAGTGCGGGCTTGACAAAGAGGAACTGAGTTTGTCCGAAGGAGGTACAGAGGGTGGCACACATAGTTGCGGTCTGCCAAAGCCAGCAGCGCACTGACCCTAAAGTGGACATCGGCGAGGGCGAATTGCGCGCTGGACACGGTCTGGTGGGGGACGCCCACGCCGGGCTCAGCGAGCGTCAGGTCAGCCTCTTGGCAATAGAAAGCATCGAACGGGCTAACCGGGAGCATGGCATCAGCGCTGGGCCCGGCAGCTTCGCCGAGAACCTGACCACGAAGGGGCTGGACTTGGGCACTCTCAGAGTGGGCGACCGGCTGCGGGTGGGGGAGGCTGAACTGGTTGTGGTGCAACTGGGCAAGCCGCCCGAAGCAGTACACACTTACAACTATCAGGGAGTGTCTATCCTGCCTCGGGAAGGCGTGTTCTGCCGGGTAGTGCGCGGCGGCCGAGTGCGTCGTGGCGACAGGATTGCTCTGATAAGTTCTTCCCTACCTAAAGCTTCGTAACTCAACCGAACGGCAACCTGTCAATCAGGAGGAGAGTTTAGTGATGGAGATAACCTGCGTGGTAGACGATGCCGTCTGCGACCACTCGTCATTCTGGGGCGAGCACGGGTTGGCCTTTTTGATCGAGGCGAAGAAAGGGCGTGTCCTTTTCGACACCGGCCAGAGCGGTACAGTTCTGCTACACAACCTGGAGTTGCTGGGCGTCGAGCCAAAGACGATCAACGCGCTGGCTATCAGCCACGCTCACTACGATCACACCGGCGGGCTGCCGGCCCTGCTGGATCAGGTGGTCGGAATCCCCCTCTACGCCCACCCCGACCTCTTCCGCGAGCGCTTCTCGCGGCGGGAGGGGACACTCAAGCCGGTGGGTCTGTCTTTGACAAAGGAGGAATTGAGCCAGCGGCTGATGCTTCGACTGAGCGCCGAGCCGGTGGAGATTCTACCCAGCGTGTGGACCACAGGGGAGATCACAGACCGTACAGAGCCCGAGGGTCGCAGTGCCCATCACCTGGTGCGTGGAAAAGATGGTTGGGAACCCGATCCCTACCGCGACGATATGGCCCTGGTGCTGGAGACTGATGAGGGGATGGTAGTGCTCTGTGGCTGCTGTCACGCCGGGTTGCTCAATACCCTGGCCCACGTGCGCCGCACTTTTGGCCCGCATATCACCGCCGTGGTCGGAGGAACCCATCTCCTGCACGCCGACGAAGCTCACCTGCGGCGCGTCATCGAGGTGTTGAGAGAGCTTGGCGTGCCCCGGCTCTATCTTAACCACTGCACCGGGCAAGAAGCCTATGTCACCCTGGCTCAGGCCTTCGGCAAGAGGGTGGCCCCCTGCCCAGCAGGCACACAGTTGAGCTTTTGAAAGGTGTGATCATGAACGTTAATCCCAAAGCAGTGGAACAGGCAATTATCAAACGGCTGCAAAAAGTCATAGACCCAGAGACGGGGGTGGATGTGGTGCGCATGAGGTTGGTCGAGGATCTGACTGTTGACGGGACGGGCACAGTACGCTATCGTTTCCGCCCTTCGTCGCCGCTGTGTCCCATCGCTGTGCCGTTGGCCTTGCAAATCAAAGAGGCTGTGGCCCAGGTTGAGGGTGTGGCTCGACAGGAGATCGAGGTGGTAGGATATGTGGGAGCGGAGGAGCTAAACGCTTTGTTGAAGGAAGGAGAAGTGGCATGATCATCACCGTGGCCAGTGGCAAGGGTGGCACAGGTAAAACCACAGTCGCTGTGAATCTGGCATTATCTGTAGCAGCGGATCCCTCTGTTAATCCTGGCAATCTGCTGTTCTTAGACTGCGATGTGGAAGAGCCCAACGCCCATCTCTTTCTCAACCCCGCCATCGAACGCCGAGAGGAAGTGGGCATCCTCATCCCGGAGGTGGACTACGATAAGTGCACCTTCTGTGGGCGCTGTGCGGAGGTCTGCGCCTACCATGCCATCGCGGTGGTGAAGCAGAGGGTGCTCATCTTTCCCGAGCTTTGCCACGGCTGCGGCAGTTGCACCCTGAATTGCCCTGAGGGGGCCATCCACGAAGTGTTGAACGTAACGGGGGCCATCGAAGAGGGATGGGCAGGAGGTATCCGTTTCGCTCACGGCATTTTGAACATCGGCGAGGCCATGGCGGTGCCCGTTATCCGCCAGTTGAAGAAGTGCATTGGGGAGGCGGATTCGCGTCCGCACTCCGTAGTCATACTGGATGCCTCGCCAGGCGCTTCATGCCCCGTAGTAGAGACCATGCGCGGGGCGGACTTCGTGTTGATGGTCACCGAACCAACCCCCTTTGGCCTGCACGATCTGAAGCTGGCGGTGGAAGTGGCCCGCGATGAGTTGGGGCTGCCCGTGGGGGTGGTCATCAACCGCGACGGCATGGGCGACCGGGGCGTGGAGGATTATTGCACCGCCGAAAACATCCCCATCCTGATGCGCATCCCCCTGGACCGTCGCATCGCCGAGGC
>CAZRSI010000309.1:0-2545 GCA_964602575.1 uncultured Anaerolineae bacterium | reverse complement strand
AGCACTGACACGTTGCTTCCATGTACTGGATGTGTGACATATTGGATATCGGACCTAAAGTGCCTGTCACCTGGAGAATTTGCTATTTCCACTAATAGCTGTAGAGCTATACTATACCTCCACAATAGTTGGTATTATCATAGGGCGGCGTTTTGTCTCCTCGTAGAACAGTTTGCTTAGTTCATCTCGCACCTTGTCGCTGATGGCCGCCCGTCCCTCTTTCCCTTTACCTATAACTTCCAAAATCTTATCCTGAGCCCGCTCGATGAGTTCCGTGGAATCTCGCATGTAGATGAAGCCCCGAGAGATGATCTCTGGCCTTCCAACAGGCTGGCTTGTGTTCGCATCCAACTTGATAATGGCAACCACAAAGCCAGCGCTGGCCAAAATCTCCCGATCGCGCATAACCGCCGGGCCAATGTCGCCCACCCCCGCTCCATCCACGAAAACGTAGCCGCCCGGCACCCGCTCGCCGATTTCACCCTTCTCTCCATCGAATTCCAAGATGTAGCCATTCTCCACCACCATGGTGTTGGTGGCAGGGATGCCCATTTCCTGGGCGATCCGAGCGTGCATGGTCAGGTGACGCAGTTCGCCGTGAATGGGCACGAAGTACTTGGGCTGGGTCAAGTGGATGAGCAACCTCTGCTCGTCCTGGCTGGCGTGACCCGAAACGTGTACTGGTGCGATTCGTTCGTAGATCACATCGGCCCCCTTTTGGAAAAGGCGGTTGATAGTGCGGTGGATCATCTCTTCGTTGCCTGGGATGGCGTGGGCCGAGATGATAACCGTATCGCCGGGGGCAATTTTGATTCGGGGGTGCAGCCCAATGGACATGCGAGCCAGAGCCGACGAAGGCTCACCCTGAGTACCTGTGGCGATGATCACAATTTTATTCGGGGGCAGCTTTCCGATGTCATCCAGCTTGATCAAGACATCCGGTGGGATGGACAGATATCCCAACTTCTGGGCTATGCGCACGTTCTCGATCATGGTGTATCCAGCAATAGCTACCTTGCGTTCGTGGCGAATGGCGCAGTTGACCACCTGCTGAATGCGGGAGATCAGGGAGGCAAAAGTCCCCACGATGATGCGCCCTTCCGCTTTCCGAAAAACTTGCTCAAAGGCGTCATCAATTACTTTCTCAGAGGGGGTGGACCCTGGCTGCTCGGCATTGGTGCTGTCGGACATTAGCACCAGGACACCTCGTCCCCCCAACTCCGCCAGCTTGGCGAAATCGGGAGGCTTTCCGTCCACTGGAGTGTAATCGAACTTGAAGTCGCCAGAGTGGACTACCAGGCCCACGGGCGTCTCGATAGCCAGCCCTACTCCGTCGGGAATGCTGTGACAGACGTGGAAGAACTCGATGCGGAAAGGCCCCAGAGTTATACTATCACCAGCCTGGATGGTATTTAGCTCCGCTTCAGCCAGCAGATGACTATCTTTTAGCTTCACCTCCGCCAAGCCCCGGGTAAGCTTGGTGGCATAGATAGGAGCTCTGATCTCCTGCAATACGTAGGGGAGTGCCCCCACGTGGTCCTCGTGGCCATGGGTGAGGATGATGCCCCGCACGAGATCTTTTTTGTCCATGAGGTAGTTAAAATCGGGGATGATAAAATCAATGCCCAGCATATCGTTTTCGGGGAACATAATCCCCGCGTCAATGATGATTATGTTTCGGCCATACTCCAGAATCATCATGTTCTTGCCTATTTCCCCCAGCCCCCCCAGGGGAATTATTCGCAGCTTATTTGCCATATTTCCCTCCTTGCTACGTCCAAACAAACAGCCTCTTTCTAGGAGCATATCCGAAAAATGCTCACGGCGGACCTTAGTCCGCCGCTGGACTAAGGTCCAGCGGGAGCCGGATAAGTGCGGAAAGTAGGCTTAGAAGGGCGCGGGACCAAGGCCCCGCGCGAGCGGGTAGAAAACGAAACGAACCTATGCAACAATGCACCAAGAGAAAGCCCCCGACCAGGCATAACCTGCGTCGGGGGCTTGGTTATCGCGTTAAGAAACGCTTGCGAGCTTAGTAACGAGCCAGCTACTTATCAAAGCCCAGGCTAACTACATCAACAGCCTGTGGGCCTCTGGGGTTGTCCTCGATGGAGAATTCTACCCTTTCACCTCCCCTCAGGTTGCGGAATCCTTCCCCCACAATGGCCGAGTAGTGGACGAAAACGTCTTCCTGGTTCTCGCCATCGGGTTGAATGAAGCCGTAACCTTTCACCCGACTAAACCACTTGACAGTGCCGGTTACCCTTTCCATTTCTCCAGGTACCTCCTTAACTTGTTGCTTTATCCTCGAAGCTCGATACCTTCGCAGAGAGGCCCTAGCCTTGTGGGGGCTGACCAATCAGCTTGGGATCGAACGCAACGAGCTTCCTTAACCAAAAAACCGCCAGAGCGGGCAAGAAAATCTGGCGGTACATCACATTGATCCCCAACGCAGAAACCCTGCCGTTCTTGAATTTTAAAATAGCACAATTTAGCGTTTTTGTCAAATCGGTTGTGGTTTTGGGCTTGCGCAGCGAAGCCTGGGGAG
>CAZRSI010000308.1:0-2559 GCA_964602575.1 uncultured Anaerolineae bacterium | reverse complement strand
CATCGCTTCACACCTCCTGATATACATTATGGTGTAATAACATCATAATGTCAAACTCTGCTATCATAGCGGGCCTGCGCAGCAGGTCGGGGGGTGTGGGGGTGTCCCCCCAATATCTCCGCTTCTCGTCGCCAATGTGGGGCATTGGCCCATTTAGCCCAGCCCTGAATAGGAAAAAGTGGGGTTGAGGGGGTACCCCTCAAGCTCCCCAGGCTTCGCTGCGCAAGCCCTCATAACGCCCAAGCTTTCTCACTCTCTCCCACTCAGGCACGTCTTCTTCCATGTCCGCCAGCTCGCGGCGCAGGTCGAAAATCTGATCGCGCAGGAGGGCGGCTTTCTCGAACTCCAGCGCCTGGGCGGCAGCCTTCATTTGCTTTTCCAATTCTTTGATCAAACGGGCCAGTTCGTGCTTGGGTATCTCCGCGGGCACCCGGTACTCGGCTCGCTCCTCGGCCACGGCCCGCACCCGGTCGGTCAGGTCGCGCACTTCCTTGACAATGCTGCGGGGCTCGATGCCATGCTCTTTGTTGTATGCCATCTGGATGCTGCGCCGGCGGTTGGTCTCATCAATGGCCCGCTTCATGGAAGCGGTTAGCTTGTCGGCATACATGATCACCTGGCCGTTGACGTGGCGAGCCGCCCGGCCGATGGTCTGGATGAGGGCTGTGTCGCTCCTCAGGAAACCCTCTTTATCGGCATCGAGGATGGCTACCAGTGAGACCTCAGGAAGGTCCAATCCCTCCCGGAGCAGATTGATCCCCACCACTACATCATAGACGCCCAGGCGCAGGTCGCGCAGTATTTCTACCCGCTCGATTGTATCAATCTCCGAGTGCAGGTAGTGAACCTTGATCCCCATCTCGGCCAGGTAATCAGCCAGGTCCTCGGCCATGCGCTTGGTGAGGGTGGTCACCAGCGCCCGCTCGCCTCGCTTCACCCGCTGGTCAATCTGGTAAATCAAATCGTCTATCTGACCCTTGACCGGCTTAACTATCACCTCGGGGTCCACCAAGCCGGTGGGACGAATGATCTGCTCCACTACCTGGGCCGAGTGTTCCAGCTCGTAAGGGCCTGGCGTAGCCGAGGTATAGATGACCTGGTTGATCCTCGCTTCGAATTCCTCGAAGCTAAGGGGGCGGTTGTCCAGGGCGCTGGGCAGCCGGAAGCCGTATTCCACCAGGGTCTTCTTGCGGGAGATGTCGCCGTGGTACATGCCCCGCACCTGGGGGATGGTCATGTGGGACTCGTCCACGAAGAGCAGGAAGTCGTCGGGGAAGTAATCCAGGAGAGTCCAGGGAGGGCTGCCGGGCGGGCGCTGGGACAGGTGCCGGGAGTAGTTCTCGATGCCGGCGCAGTAGCCCACCTCGCGCAGCATCTCCAGGTCGTATCTGGTGCGCTGCTCCAGACGCTGGGCCTCCAGAAGCTTGCCCTGGGAGCGGAGCTCCGCCAGGCGTTCTTCCAGTTCCGCCTCGATGTCGCGCAGGGCCAGGGTCAGCTTCTCCTGGGGGGTGATGAAGTGCTTGGCTGGGTAGATGGCTATAGCTTGGTGCTCGGCCAGCACCTCCCCAGTCAGGGGATCGATCTCCGTGATGCGGTCTATCTCATCGCCCCAGAACTCCACCCGATAGGCCAGGTCGCTGTAGGCGGGGAAGACCTCCAGGGTGTCGCCCCGCACCCGGAAGCGCCCGCGGGCGAAGTCCACGTCGTTGCGTTCGTAGTGGATGTCCACCAGGTGGCGCAGCACCTTGTCTCGCTTGCGTACCTGCCCCCGGTGCAGGTTGATCACCACCTTGCCGTACTCCTCCGGGTCGCCGATGCCATAGATGCAGGAGACCGAGGCCACGATGATCACATCGCGGCGAGAGAAGAGGGCTGAGGTGGCTGCCAATCGCAGGCGGTCGATCTCTTCGTTGATGGAGGCGTCCTTCTCGATGTACAGGTCGTGCTGGGGCACGTAGGCTTCGGGCTGGTAGTAGTCGTAGTAACTGACGAAGTACTCCACTGCGTTGTGAGGGAAGAACTCCTTGAACTCGGCGTAGAGCTGGGCGGCGAGCGTTTTGTTGTGGCACATCACCAGGGTGGGGCGTTGCACCCGCTCGATGATGTTCGCCATGACATAAGTCTTGCCGGTGCCCGTAGCGCCAAGCAGTGTCTGATGCTTATAGCCTTTGCGGATTCCCTCCACCAGCTTCTCGATAGCCTGGGGCTGGTCGCCGGTGGGTTGGAAATCGGATACGAGCTTGAATCTAGGCATCTCTCACCCTCAAGCAGAATTATAATCAACCTACCGCTTTTGTCCAGTGGTCTCCCTGCAGAGACTATGCCCTGAAAGAACGAAGCCCTGCGGGCTGAAATTCAGCCCCCGCAGGGGGGCTTTGCTCTTTCAGCCTGGAGCTGGAAGCTCCGGGCTAGCACTCCAAAACAAAAGGTTCTGGCGAGCCATCCACCAGAACCGTCTGCCTTGCGAATCCTTCTGCCCTGAGGGGCCCCCGCCCCGTTTTCGTGTGCAAGATGGGGAGAGGACGCCCCTTTGGATTGAATAGCCTTCGGTCATATGAA
>CAZRSI010000307.1:0-2564 GCA_964602575.1 uncultured Anaerolineae bacterium | reverse complement strand
ATCATGCTGGCCGAGGACTGGCGGCTTCTGCTCCTCTGCGGCGGGGCCATAGCCGTCCAAGCCGTTATCGCCATCACCTATCGCGCCCCGGAGACAGTGGAATATCTGATACCTGCCTACGTGCCTATCACTATCCTCATCGGCTACGCTGCCGGAACCTTGCAACGGTGGACGCGATTCCAGGCCTTGAATGCCATCCTGGTATCCCTTGTCATATTGCTGGGCATCATCCAACTGGTGAATCATTACCCCAGCTTTGCCTGGCTGAGCCAGGACCGCTCTGCGCGCCACTACGCGGAAAGCATCATGAACAACGCGCCACCTGAAGCGCTGGTTCTGGCCAACTGGCATTGGGCCACACCCCTTTGGTATCTCCAATACATCGAGGGTATGCGACCCGACGTGGAGGTGAGATACGTTTACCCAGAGGGTGCCGAACCCATCTCCGCCACCTGGCTACGGCGGATAGATGAGAACGTGGGGAAGCGCCCCCTGATCGTCACCAACTACTATCAGGAGTTCGGCGCCACACCCTACCACTTTGTCCCCCTGGGCGAGGCCTTTTTGGTGCAAGGCGAGGCAGTTCTCGCGGATGTGGGTAAGAGGCCGAGCGATGTTGTCGGATTAGACGTAACTTTCGAGGGCAAGATCAGGCTGCTGGGCTATCGTTTGCTAGGGGAACAGGTGTCGCCAGGCAAACCTCTGCAGTTGGACTTGTATTGGCAGCCTATCGCTGAACTGGAAGGCCCCTACTCCTTTTTCGTCCACCTGGTGGCCGATGGAGGGCAAGTGTTGGGACAGATGGATGTTACTCACGATATGTCTGACTTCACGCCGGGTGAAGTCGCCGTTGATCGCTACGAGATCCAGGTGTTGTCCACGACGCCAGCGGGGCCACACCAGCTCATCGCTGGCGTGTACATCACCCTCCCTGAAGGAGGATGGCAGCGCCTGAGAACCCAGGATGGCACTGAGGCTGTGCCCCTGGCCGAGGTGGAGGTTTTGCCACCATCTTTCCCCCCTGTGACTCTGCACCCTCTACATCAGCCCTTCGCCAGCGGGTTAACTCTGGTGGGGGTTGATTATGACACCAGCGTGGAGGGGACGCAGCGGGTGTACCTGCACTGGCGTCGGTTCAGGGCTGGCGATGGCGACTGCGAAGTGCTTTTGTATGCTGGCGATAGTCTAGTGGCCACCAGCCACCTGCCACGGATTCCCCTGGGCACTTATCTCACCACATCCCACGACTTGTCTTTGGGGGCCATGACCCTACAAGTCGAATTGCGTGCGGCTGGTGAGGTTGTCCCCCGCCTAGGCCCCTGGGGCTGGTCAAGGAGAGGGCGTTTGGCCCTGCCAGCCCCAGACCCGCAGGCTCGTTACGTGGACTTGGGAGGGGAGATGTTGCTGGTGGGCGCTGGCTGCCGCAGGCAGTTGGGGGATAGTGTGAGGGTGGAATTAAAACTAGTGGCGAAGAAGCCTATCCTCCGCGATTACGTGGTCTCTGTGCGTTTGACCGATGAGGCCGGGCGACTCGTCTCCCAGGACGACACTGTTCCCGCACTGGGGGCGATTCCCTCCTTGAAGTGGATACGAGGCTCGTCTATTGCCGATGTGCATTTTGTCACCATTCCGGCAGGTGTTCGGTCTGGGTCTCTTAACCTGATCCTCTACGACGCCTTCACCATGCACAAGCTAAGTGTTTTGGACGACCGTTTGGCCAAACTGGGCCCCAGCGTTCCCCTGGGTCAAGTGGAGCTTGAGAAGAGCTGATCTGGCTCAGGTTGTGAACAAAAGGGCTTGCGCAGCGAAGCCTGGGGAGCTTGAGGGGTGCCCCCTCAACCCCACTTTTTCCTCCTCAGGGCTGGGCTAAGTGGGTCAATGCCCCACACTGGCGACGAGAAGAGGATATTGGGGGGACACCCTCCACCCCCGACCTGCTGCGCAGGCCCACAAAAAGTCAAGATTTGCCTGAAATCATAAAAAGTAGTATAATATATATAAATATAACCGCATGAGCTTTTTCTAGATTCAGAAAGGAGCGCTATTATGAGCGAGGAGGAATTGATTGAGCCGAAGGTCAACCCCAATCCGACCTGGAAGGTGAACAAAAAAGAGCGGTTGAGTGCTTGCGATAACCGCCCTGGTTTGAAGAAAATCTACGTCACCGTCCTGGACGATAAAGGCGAGCCATTGCATGGGGTTAAGGTCCGTTTCGACACCGAGCCCAGCGAGGGAATAGCCTACGACCACCCAAACGTTTGGGGGCTGACCGACGAGAACGGGTATTTGGAGTGGGACCATCTTGGCGTGCCCACCCGCTATCGCCTTTGGATGGAGGACGATGACACCCCACTGGTGGAAAACATCCGAACCGACCTCGGCAACGAATACTGTCGTCCTCCCGGCATAATACTCGGTGGTTGGAGGCCGGTAAACCGTCCGGGCGTTTATTCTTACCGGTTCGAAATTCAAAGAAAGGGGTAAGGATTATCGAAACCACACCGTTTAGGTGTGGTTTCTTTCTTTATCCCACATATCCCACAATTATCCCACAAATATCCCAC
>CAZRSI010000306.1:0-2568 GCA_964602575.1 uncultured Anaerolineae bacterium | reverse complement strand
TCTGTTTTCGGCCAAAGTGGTCCAAACATCGGATGACGGTTGGCGAAGACTCCTGCTTGACGGTTATCAATGTGCCAGTGTTTCCGCAGACGGAACAGGTTGTTTAGGTTTGGAGCCTCGTCGCCTCCTTTCCAGACCAGTGGCGCCTTTGAGTCCGAAAGCTGTCGCCGGTGATGATGATGGCGTGAGCACCGTGGAGGAGACGATCCAGGGCAGCTGAGGCCAAGAGGGGATCGTTGAAGAGATCGTACCACTCAGCCGGGGACCGATTACTGGTTAACAGGATGCTCCCCTGCTCATAGCGCCGGCTGATGACCTCATACAGGTCTTCCGGACCAGGGGGGCGCAGTGGTTTGAGACCGAAGTCGTCGATGATCAGCAAGTCTGGCTTCAAGTAGCTGTTCAGTCGCCGCTGGTAGGTGTCATCGGCTCGTCCGGCGTTCAGGTGACTGAGCATGTGGTGGGCGCTGGTGAAGAGGACCTTGTAGCCCCGCCGACAGGCTTCGTGGCCCAGGGCCTGGGCCAGGTGCGACTTTCCCACCCCGGTTGGACCGCAGATGATCACGTTCCGCTTTTGCTGGATGTACAAGCAGCCCGCTAGATCCAGGATCTGCTGACGATTGATGGTCGGGTTGAAGCTGAAATCGAAAGTCTCCAAGGTTTTGGTGGTGTTGATGGTCGAACGCCGAATACGCAACGCTAACTGTTTCTGATCTCGCCGCTGGACCTCGTCTTCCAGCAGCCGTGACAGGAACTCTATGTAGGACCACTTTTGGTTGATGGCTTGCTGGTTGCGGATGTCCAAGGTCTCCAGGATACCCGACAAGCGCAAGCGCTTCAGGTGGGGTGTCAGCTGATGGATCAGGCTCATGACACACCTCCCAGTAAGGCACGGGCAAAGTCCTGGGCACTGCGCACGAAGGTCCGAGCGGGCGCCGATGGTAAAGGTTGGGGTAAAGGCTCGGCATCCAGTTCTTGTTCCAGGATGCGTTTGATGGTCATGTACGCCGGGTCGTCGAAGTGCAGGGCGCGGCGACAGGCAGCTTCCAGCCGTTCGGGGGTGAAGCGCTGCGCCAGCCCTAACAGCCGCCCGGCGGTGCGCAAGCGATCCTCCGGCCGGTGATTGAGGAGCCCTTCTACCACCTCGGCAGTGGCTGGGCCGATGGCAGCTGCTTGTTGACGACACATGGGGCGCGTGAACATTAGGCCCGGTAGCTTCTCCGGCGGTAGATGGTGAAGGTTGGTTTGACGGTCGCCCGGCTGCCGGGCCCGGTCGTGGGTGGCCACCAACTGGTGATCCTGGGTATAGAGTTCCACGATGCGAGCGCCGCCTCGCACCCACAGGGTCTGTCCAACCAGTTGATAGGGCGCGGAGTAGTAGGCTTGCTCAAAGACCACGTAGCAGTCGCGATGCAACTTGACCTGTTTCCAGGTGGCCGGCTCGTAAGGTGTGGCCGGCAGCGGCTGAAGCGCGGCGGCTTCCACCTCCCGAAACCGCTCCAGGGGCTTCTGTTTGGTAGTGCCGTGCCGGCGTTGACCGGCCACCTGTTCCACCCATTTTAGCCCGGCCTGATTGGCATCGGTGATAAGCATGGGCTTGCGGCCGGCCAGGAAGTTGCGTTTGACGTAGTGGACACCCCCTTGTTCGACTTTGCCCTTGTGTTGTGGTGTGCCAGGGCGACAGGGAGCGATGAGAAAGCCGTAGTGCTCGGCGCACTCGCGGTAGGCACGCTGCACCTGTGGATCGTCCCAGCAAGCCTTGACAATGGCCGCCTTGAGGTTGTCGATGACCACTCGCTCCGGGACACCACCAAAGAACTCGAAGGCGTGACGGTGAAGCAACAACCAGGTTTCAACTTTCTGGTTGAAGACGAATTCCACGTATTGGTGCCGGCTCCAGGAAAGGGTCATGACAAACACCCAGGCGCGGCGTAGTTGGTTGGTCTCGGGGTCGATCATCTGGCCCGCGTAGCCGAAGTCGACCTGGCTTTCTTCCCCTGGTTTGACCTCTACGCGTACCACCACTGCGGGGCGTTTGGGCTCCAGGCGGTTCACAAAACGCCAGACCGAGGAATAGCTGCCGGTATAGTGGTGGTCGTCCACCAGCCGTTGATGGATGGCCGCGATCTCCACCCCCTGGTCCCGCAACGCGACGACGACGTCGTGGTAAGGCGCCACGCTGGAAGTGTTCTGGGGCGGCTGCTGGTTAGGCCAGCTCTGCTCCAGCAGCCGATGCAGTTCTTCTCGCGAGGGCAACTCACCGGTGAGAAGGCCCTGTTTCTCGGCCCAAGACCGATACTTACCCACGGTCTTGCGATCGAGGTCCAAGGTTGAGGCAATGGCCCGGTTGCTCTTGCCTAGTTTGACGAGACGAAGTATTTCGTACACATCCATGGTATCCAATCTCCTGCGTGCCATTCTCTACCTCCCAAGCGTGATTGATGGGTCAGCTTGGGAAGTATCGCTCAGATGCAGGAGTCTTGTCAAATGCCCCCGTTGTGGACCATTTTGGGTGAAAACTGCTGGCCCACTTTGGGTGAAAAACAGTGACCCATTTGGGTGAAAACT
>CAZRSI010000305.1:0-2587 GCA_964602575.1 uncultured Anaerolineae bacterium | reverse complement strand
AGTAAGGGCCTGTCGTTAATGAGTAATCTGGGCAGCCTACCTGCTATCTCAAGGAGTGGGATGAGCCCCTCTGCTCGGAGTAGATTTCTACTCGGGCGAAGGGGTAATTTTTGTCCCGCAAGTGAGTAGCTTTCCATCTTGTGGCTGGGAGCAGTGAGTGCTATACTAAGATGCAAGGGAGATATGAATTATCCTATCAGACTTCTAATTGTGGCACGAAATGCTTCGGACCGCCAGACGGTGCAGGGCTGGCTTGCCAATGCTCCCGACATCTCTATCGTGAGCGAGGCGGGGGACGAGTCCGAAGCGCTCGCTTTGACCGCCGAGCTACAGCCCGATGTGGTGCTGTTGGGCGCGAAGAACCTTGGCCCAAGGGAGTTGCGGACTGTGGGCCATCTCAACGCCTGTTCCCCCCAGACCGGAATCATCGTGTGGAGCCACCACGATGATGAGAGCTTGATGGTGGAGGCGTTACGGGAGGGGGCAAGAGGCTGTCTGGCCCGGGGACAGAGCCAGCCGGCCGAACTCATTGAGGCCATCCGCACTGTTGCTCGAGGTGGGTCTGTGCTCAGCCCGGGCCTGGCCGGGCGCATCCTGGATGAGTTAACAAGAAGAGGAGAGAGCCTATGACTGTTTGGAACAAAAGGGCCCTAGTGGGGTGCGTTGTGATGCTGGCGTTTCTGGCCGGGTGTCAGCCCGCGGCCGTACTGCCGAAGGCGCCCACGCAACCGACGACGGTGGTCCCTGCGACGGCCACACCGTTGCCGATGCCCCCTCCGCCACCCACACCGACGCCGGTGCCCGTGCAGACCCCGGTTTCGGGTGCCTTCACGCCTGTGCCGGAGGAGTTCTGTGCCGACGTGCAGGCGAGAGTGGAAGATGCGCTGGGCGTGGCCACGAGCCATGTCAACGTTCCCTTTACCGAGCCGGTGAGCGGAGAGGAAGGGACTGCGTGTGCCATCGAGGCACACGGCACGGGGGAGAACTTCACCAGCCCCGCCGACGTCATCTCTGCGCTGGGCGGCGTGCTCACGCAGATGGGGTGGCAGGAAGATGTGAACTACCAGGCGGAGGGGCCTACAGGGGGAGCCACCGCGTTCCGCCAGGGCGACCGCGCCGCCTTTCTGCTGGCCCAATGGAAACCCTCTGAAGATACGGACTGTCCTGAGGACCAACCCATCTCCGCGTGCGATCTGAAACCGGAGCAAAAACTGTACACGGTCACCGTGCACCTGGTCCAGGGCGTGGCATCGCAGGCTGTCGGTCTTCCCAACCCTGCATCCCAATACTGCGTGGAGCATGGGGGCAAGCTGGAGATGCGCAAGGATGCCCAGGGCAACGAGGTGGGCATCTGCGTCTTCCCCGACAGCAGCGAATGTGAGGAGTGGGCCTTCTTCCATGGCGAGTGCCAGCCCGGGCAGCAGGCCACCGTTCCCACGCGCATCGCCTTCGAACCTGGTGCCACCTCCGCGGTGGTGGAGGGCCAGGTACCGGACCAGGGCAGGGTGACGTACGTCCTGCGGGCCAACGAAGGACAGCTCCTGATCGTGGATCTCTCGACCGCGCGTGACGACGTGTTCCTGGACATCGTGACCGGCGACGGCTACCCGCTGGTGCGCCCGGTAGCCGAGGCCCAGCACTGGTCAGGGGTTCTACCCGTGTCAGGCGACTATCAAATCGAGGTTGTTGCGATGCGCGAGGGAGCGTCCTTCTCCCTCTCCGTGCAGATTCCCGCGTGGCTCACCTTCCCCGAGGGGAGCGACACAACCACGGTCAGCGGGGAGATCCACCACGGCCAGATGGTGGATTACTTCCTCGAAGGCAAGCAGGGTCAGCGTCTCAAGGTCAAGGTGGAGTCCCCGAACCAGGACGTGCTCCTGAACATCGTGGCTCTGGAGAACGGGGTGCCCCTTCTGCGCTACGTGGCCGAGGCCACCGAGTGGGAGGACGTGTTGCCCTTCACGGATCGCTACCTGATCAGCGTCTTCGGCGGCACGCCTGACAAGACCACGTACACCATGACCGTCACCCTGGCGGCCGGTGAGGAAACCGGCGCGACCTACGACGATCCCTTCGCCTACTGTGCTGCCGTGGGCACGGTGGACGAGCCCGACGCCCGTTACACCGGTCCGGCGGTGCCGCCCGCCATCATCGCCGGCATCCGCCAGGCGGCCGGCATCGCCGAGGGTGCGCCGGACGCCTGGGTCGCCCAGGGGACCATCTGGCGCTGCATGGACAGCAGCGTGTGGGCCTGCTTCCGCGGCGCCAATATCCCCTGCACAGCGAAAGCTGACACGAGCGAGATTCCCACGGCCGAGATGGAGGCATACTGCAAAGACCACCCGAACGCAGAGACCATCCCCGCGGCGGTGACAGGCCGGGAGACTGTGTACGAGTGGCGCTGCAGTGGCGAGAAGCCGGAGGTGGTCCGGCAGATCTTCCACCCTGACGCGCGGGGATTTATTGGGGAATTCTGGTATGAACTGAGTCCTGGTGGTGAGCCGTAACTTAACGTTGTTACATTTGCCGGAACACTACAACGAATTGGGAATCAAACGAATTGGGCACGTGCAAATTCAGATAGTCT
>CAZRSI010000304.1:0-2628 GCA_964602575.1 uncultured Anaerolineae bacterium | reverse complement strand
CCCGCTGTTTAGAAAGGTGGTAGCGTGATGAAAGTGGACATACTCTTGTTAAATGGCACTGTGATCACAATGAATAAGAACATGGAGATTTTGCGCCAGGGGGGAGTTGCCATAAAGGATGGTGAAATCGTTGCTGTTGGGCTGGCGGCTGATCTGGCTAAAGAGCACGATGCTGGGGAAATCTTGGATTGCTCGGGGCAGGTAATCATACCTGGCCTCATCAACGCTCATACCCATGTGCCCATGAGCTTGCTGAGGGGCTTAGCTGACGACCTGCGTCTTGATGTCTGGCTGTATGGCTATATGCTCCCTGTGGAGAGAAAGTTCATCAACGAGGAATCGTGTTATTATGGTACATTGTTATCCTGTGCGGAGATGATTCGCTCGGGGATAACATGCTTTGCCGATATGTATTATTTTGAGGACGAGGTGGCCAGAGCTGCCCAGGAAGCCGGCATGCGAGCCGTCTGTGCTGAGACGGTGATGAAATTGCCAACGCCGGACGCGAATAGCTATGATGAAAGCCTGGAGTATTGCCGGCGGTTCATTGCTGGCTGGAAGGGCCATGATTTGATCGTGCCCGCTGTAGGCCCGCACTCGCCGTATACATGCACTCCAGAGATTCTCGAAGAGGTGGCTAACCTGGCCAGAGAGCATGATGTTCCCTTGCTGATTCATGTCTCTGAGACTCAGGGTGATGTGGACGGCACTGAGGAGCTCTATGGCTGTTTGCCAGTGTTTTGCCTGGACCAGTTCGGCATACTGGACACCAAAGCTCTGGCTATCCATGGTGTGTATCTTACCGAGGAGGAGATGCGACTGCTGGAGCAGAAGAATGTTAGTGTGGTTCATGCGCCCACCAGCAACCTTAAGCTGGCCAGTGGGGTTGCGCCAGTGGCTCGTATGTTGGAGCTGGGACTGAATGTTGGCCTTGGCACCGATGGCCCTGCCAGCAACAATGACCAGGACATGTTTGAGGAGATGCGTCTGGCGGCTCTCCTGGCCAAAGGCATCACTCACGATCCCAAGGCTGTGCCAGCGAAGGTGGCTTTCGCTATGGCTACCATTGGGGGTGCTAAAGCTTTGCATTTGGATCATATCACTGGTTCTATCGAGGTGGGCAAAAAGGCTGATCTGGCTGTCATTGATTTGAATGCCCTTCATGCCGTTCCCAGATTTGAGTTGTCGTTCGATAACCTCTACTCTCAGTTGGTTTATACGGGTAAGAGTGCTGATGTATGCCACGTGCTGGTGAATGGACGGTTCTTAATGAAACACAGGGAGCTCCTCACGGTGGATGTGGAGATGGTTGTTGCCGAGGCGCAGCGCATTGCCAATCGGATTAACGCTTTCATGATGCAGAGAGAGGAAAGCCTATTGGACAAACTGGTGGCCATCGGTGGGTTGGAGTGGAAGGAAACGTTTGAAGTGCAGGTGAAAGGGCAGGTACAGGGTGAAGAGCAAGTTAGGCAGGGGTTGGCCCATCCAAGCATCACAGCCGTTTGGAGAGCTTCAGTTCGCGATCAATACGACACCTATCTGCTGTTTGCGGATGAAAGCCAAGGCTTCATCCGTTATCGTGAAGACAATGTGTTCAGGGAAGGGGAGGAACTGCCCGAATCTATCTATACACTAACGCTGACCGGGCCAGGCATCGAGCGGGAGTTTGAGAATTCCGTCCTTCTCTCCCGTTCTCGTTTCACTTCCAAGGCTGATCGAACCTTGCGATTCTATCGCGAGTACTTCCAGCCCGATAGAATAAAAGAGGTGCATAAACATCGAAAACGGTGGCATATTCGTTACAAGGGGGTCCATTTCGCGGTTAATTTGGACAGGCTCACCAAGCCTCATTTCGACGAGCCTTTTCTGGAGATCAAAAGCCGTACCTGGTCCAAGAGAGATGCAGAGCAAAAGGCGTTGCTGATAGGGGAGCTATTGGACATTTTTCGTGTTGATAGGGGCTCTTTGTTGATGCAGGATTACGTAGAGTTTTAGGGTGGGTTGCATTTCGTGTAGTCATAGGCCCTGATCTCTATTTTCCACTGAATTTTCCACAAGGGGAAATAAACTATGCGAAATGGTTGGTAGCTAACGTGGGAAAGAAAAGTGCCTGTGGGGTAGGGGGATCCCACAGGCACTCTAATTTGGTGGAGATGGCGGGAATCGAACCCGCGTCCAGAGAGTTCGACCAGGGATTTACTACAAGCTTAGTCGGTCTTTTCCGCTTCGTTTAAGCCAGCCCCGGCCGACAGGGTCTGACTCAAACTAGCCGATTAGCGTGGCTTTGGCGCTCTCTATCGGCCTCAAGAGCACCGCACCCCGGTTACCATGACGCCTGTCCCAGGTCTGCCGGGGACAAACCTGAGCAGACGTGGCCGCTCTAGGCAGCCATAGCGAATACAGGTTCGCCGTTTATCTTTAGTTGCCCTTGTTTAACGAGGATAGGGCACCTCGGCTTGCAATCCCTGGCCAGCCGTCCCTGTCGAAGCCCTTCATCCCCGTTGTTTAAATTATAGCATACCTTTGAATTTTTTGCAACTAGGCATTTATCGCCTGGCCAGCTCCCGCTCCACCTCCCGCTGGATATCGCGTTTGCGAATAGCTTCCCGCTTGTCATAAAGTTTCTTG
>CAZRSI010000303.1:0-2637 GCA_964602575.1 uncultured Anaerolineae bacterium | reverse complement strand
GCGGGGGTTGGATTTGAACCAACGACCTCCGGGTTATGAGCCCGACGAGCTACCACTGCTCTACCCCGCATCGTTACCTGTATATATTATACCAATTTGTCCGCATTTAGTCAAGTAGCTAGGGATGCCTGGGTACGACAAGAACCTCCCCAGGCTTTACCATTTTCCATTCGGTGCGAGCCCAGCTATCAACGAACTGAGGGGTCTGAACATAGTCCCTGAGCCACTCCAGATAGGCTCGCCGCTTCTTCTCATACTCGATGGTTTGATCCAATCGTAGCTCTTCAGCCTGCAAATGGCGATACTGCACCACTTTGCGCCCAAAATCCACCAGCAAAGACAGCGCGATCGTTACCACGATGAGAGCTACAAATTGAGTTACCGATACCCCGGAGCGCTTTTTAGCAGTGGCCATTGTATCTTCCCGTAAAAATAATGCCGAAGGTGGGATTTGAACCCACATGGGCTTAAGCCCACTGCGCCCTGAACGCAGCGCGTCTGCCTGTTCCGCCACTTCGGCACTTACTTCGGAACTATATATAATTTACCACGATTTGCCTCATTTGTCAAGCTCACGGGGCCTCACCAACGATAATTCGCTTGGTCACCATGTACCACTCCGCGATGTTGCGAAAGCGATCGCTGGGCTCGCTCAGGGGCCCCAATTGGACTCCCTTGATCTTCTCATCCACAGCGTAGGTGTAGACTGGGTAGTAGAGGAGCAGCGACGGCACTTCATCCGCAAAGATTTGTTGAAAGCGATGGTACAACTCGGCGCGCTTATCCAGGTCTACTGTGCACCGCGCTTCTTCCAGCAGCTTATCCACCTCGTAGTTAACGAATCCGGCGTAGTTCTGTCCCTCACCATTCGCCTGGGTCGAATGCCATAGGGGGTAAGGGTCGGGATCGCCGCGCACTTCCAGATCAATCAGAGCGGCCTCAAACTTCCGGGGGCGAAGATAGTTCTCCACCAGGCTTGAGCGGACCGTTTGGGGAATGGCCCGTACTCCAATCTCCTCCCACTGGCGAGCGATCTCTTCAGCCAGCCTCATATGCAGAGGATCGTCGTCGGTGAGCAGGGTAAAGGCCAGCTTCACCCCTGCTTGTTCCCGGATGCTTCCTTTGCTCTGTCTGTCAGTGTCGCCTTCCATGGCCGATAGATGAGTGGGAGTGCGCCAACCAGCTTCCATCAACAAGCCTT
Organism: uncultured Anaerolineae bacterium; assembly: GCA_964602575.1. Taxonomy (GTDB): domain Bacteria; phylum Chloroflexota; class Anaerolineae; order VGOG01; family VGOG01; genus CAZRSI01. The sequence continues at coordinate 1,436 of CAZRSI010000303.1, read as the reverse complement.
TGGCCCGCTCGGGATCGTACTCGTATCTGGCTACTCCATCATCATGGGCCCAGCTCTCCGGCAGGATGGGGCTGTGAGCTATCAGCCCTTGACCGTCCAACACTCGATCAACGACTTCCTGACGGTCAATGGCATACAGCAAGGCTCGTCTGACCAGTTTGCTCTGAAAAAAGGGCAAACCAGGGTTTTTCAGGTTCAGGAGAACGAGGGTGTAACCAGGGAGCCGAGCCGAGAAAAGCTTCAGCCTTTGATTAGCCTTCGCCTCAAGCAGGCTTGTAGGCGGAACGCGGCTTATGCCCTGAACCTCGCCTTCCTCATAAGCGCTCAGCGCTGCTTCATAATCGGGATAGAAGCGGAATTCGATTCTATCGAGGTAGGGTTTGGGGCCAAAGAAAAGCGGGTTAGCCTGAAGGAGAGCGTGCTCCGCGGTGATTTCCTCTACCTGAAACATCCCCGTGCCAATGGGATGTTGGTTGAACGGATGATTGGGCAGCGATTCGACGGGGACATCGGTCAGGGCATGGGCCGGCAAGATGCCGACCGTCGTGTAGCCCAGGAACGGCGCGAAGGGTTCTCTGAGGACGAACTGGATGGTGTGGGTGTCGAGCTTGACTACGCCCACATTCCGCCAGAGTTCTGCGAGGAGGGGGTCTCCCCTGTAACTGGGGTCTTGCATGGCCTCAACGGTGAAGGCCACATCGTCGGCAGTGAAGGGAGTCTGGTCGTGCCAGCGTACGTCGCGCCGTAGGTGGAAGGTGTACCTGAGGCCATCGGTGGAAATCTCCCAGCTTTCGGCCAAGTCGGGCAAAACCTCCCCCCTCTCGTTCAGCTTGGTCAGGCCATTGAAGATAAGGGAACAAAGGTCTCGATCCACGGGGTTGGGCTGGCAGAGGATAGGGTTAATGTACTGGGGATGGCCAATTAGGGCCTCCACATATGTTCCGCCAGCAGCGGGAACAACAACGGTGCCGAAGGCAAAGGCCAGGTAAGCTAAAAGAGAGCCTAGCAAAGCCGTCCCCAGAAGGGTGATAATGACCTGCCAGCGCAAGTGCTTGCTCAAGCCTCATGCCCTTTCCCTACTGTGAGACTCTTGGGGTTTGGGAAACCCCAAGAGTCTGAGCAGGTGTTCATCCTGCCAGGATAACAGTGATGGTAGCGAACACCAGAAAAGCGGCACTCAAGCCCATGGTGACATGAAAGAGCATCTTCTCCACCCCGCGACGGCTTTGGTAGACAAGGCTCTGGCCACCAAAGATACCACCCAGGCCTGAGCCTCTGGTCTGCAGCAAAACAGCCGCGATGAGGGATGCGGCGATGATGATCTGAATAATGTAGAAATAGGTAAGCACCTACTTGTACCTCCACGATGAATTATTCAAGATTATACCACGTTATCAGCTAGTGGGCAAATTACAGGTTACAAAGGGCCTGCGCAG
>CAZRSI010000302.1:0-2643 GCA_964602575.1 uncultured Anaerolineae bacterium | reverse complement strand
AATTTGAACCTGCGGGAGGTTCTGGCGCCCCAATCCAAAGAATGCGATTGCCCTAGCAAGGTGATAAGGAGGCTTTAATGAAGCGAGAAGTGGTTTTCAAACTTGCAGCAATGGGACTGGCGGGGATACTGCTCTTAACCATGGGCACGATGGCAAGTCCTCTGCTCTTGGTGATGGCTTACCCTGATCTCTCTTGGTCAACTGAGACAGTGGACCCAGGCGAGATCGTGCCCTGGGGAATAGACCTGGCGCTGGATAGCGGCGGCAGCCCCCACATCGTTTACTTTGCTTTGGATCTCTATCATGTCCAAAAGAGCGGCACAGTTTGGAATATCAACGAGATTGTCTCCGGGGTAAGCTGGTATCCCTCCATCGCCATCGATTCCAGCGGTTTTGTGCACGTCAGCTACTATTCCAATGCCCCCTGGACGGGTCTCTATTACGCAACCAACAAGACCGGAACCTGGACCTTTGAGCTCGTGGACAATATCATGGTCAAGTACACATCCATCGCCCTGGACAGCGACGACAACCCTCACATCAGCTACTACGCCGATGGCTCCAATGACCTCAAGTATGCCCGGCGCGTGGGGTCAGGTGGGAGCTGTGGATACGACCTTGACACCTATGCGCTAATTGGCACATGGGATTGCCAGATCGTGGATGCTGCTGGTGATGTTGGTAGCTACAATTCACTGGCCCTCGATAGCAATGATCTTCCCCACATCAGCTACCGTGATGCGACCAATGATCGCCTCAAGTATGCCAGATTGATCAGCATCCCCCTGGGAGCGTGGGAAATCGAGACCCTGACATCAGGGGGCTTCTTCACCTCCATCGCTCTGGACGACAGCGACACACCCCACATCGGGTTTGTGGGGGATGGCGGTTATGCGACACACTATGCCCACAAAGATGGCATCGTCTGGGACTATGAGTACGTTGATGCGGGGCTTTACCATATCCAGGGAGCTTCGCTGGCCCTGGACAGCGGGGGGACGCCTCACATCAGCTATTGGAACTGGGATACCAATGAGGTTCGCTATGCTGTCCGGGTGTCGTCGGGAGGCAACTGTGGCGTCGGTGGGAACTGGAACTGCGAGACTGTCGCCTCCAGCGAACTGGGGGAAACGGCGCTGGCCATTGACGGTAGCGACATCCCCCACCTGGTCTACTCGGGCAGCCTCAACTACGCTGTCAGAAGCGCCGAAAACTGGTCCATTGAGCCCATTCAACCTCATGTTGGCCTGTACAGCTCGCTGGATGTGGATGGCAATGGCCATCCCGCCATCAGTTATTATGATCTGACCCACCGGGATCTCAAATACGCAGAGTGGAAGGGGAGCGATTGGGAGATCGAGCGGGTTGCCAGCGGGTCGGAAGCTGGCAGGTGGAGCTCTCTGGAGCTTGATGCCGTTGGTAACGCCCACATCAGCTATTACGAGAACCGAGCTCTCAAATACGCCATCAGGAGCGAGGAAAGTTGGAATCGCGAGACCGTTGATTCCGGTGTTTTGGTGACGGTGGGCCTCTATAACTCCCTCGCTCTGGATAGAGATGGCTATGCTCACATCAGCTACGTTGATGAGACCAATCACGATATCAAGTATGCCACGAACAGAACAGGGGCCTGGACCACCGAGATCGTTGACCCCGGTGGGGGTGCCATGACCTCGATTGCTGTGGATAACGACGGAACCCCTCATATCAGCTACATCAATCCAGCCAATGAGCTTAAATATGCCGTGTGGGTGGGAGGAGGAGATGGGAACTGCTTTTGTGGAAGCAACTGGGACTGCGAGGCCATTCCTGGGGTCTACGGCTTCGATAGCTCACTGGCATTAGATGCCAGTGGGAATCCTCACATCGTTTTTTCCTCCTTCCCAGAGCTAAAATACGCGACCAAGAACGGCGGAAGCTGGACCATCGAGACTATAGATACGACTACCCCTCTTGTGATCGGCCAGATACAGGGTTCCATCGCTCTGGATAGGGCAGATGTCCCCCACGTGGCTTATTGTGATGTAGATTTCTCGAAACTGAAGTACGCCGTCAGGGTGGGCTCGGAAGGGAACTGTGGCACTGGCAACGCCTGGCAATGTGAGACTATCGCTTCCGACTGTGGCTTCACCACCCCCTCCCTTGCATTGGACTCAAACGATTACCCCCACATCAGCTACGAGTCCCGATCGGCTGTGAGCTGGACCTATGATCTCAAATATGCTGCTGGTACTGCTCCCGGCACACCAACGGCCACGCCAACAAGTACCAGCACCTCAACGCCCACGGCGACCAGCACGCCTACCCCTACACTGACCTCCACACCTACTCCTACCCAGACACCCACCCAGACGCCCACTTCGACTAGCACGCCGACGGCTACGCCAACAAGTACCAGCACCCCAACGCCCACCGGCACAGCATCGCCCACCCCCACCGCTACACTCACACAGACGCCCACCTCGACTAGCACGCCGACGCCCACGCCAACGGCAACCGCCACACCTACAGCAATTGTAACCTGGCGTCTGTACTTGCCCCTCGTCATCAAAGACTTTGCCTGGCGATAAATCACCAGGCTCAAAAACCTAAGTACAACTATTCGTAAATTCGCTCCGAGTTTCTTCGCTCGCGCTGGACCTT
>CAZRSI010000301.1:0-2647 GCA_964602575.1 uncultured Anaerolineae bacterium | reverse complement strand
CCTGGCCTATGTTCGGGATGGACGCAATATCATATCTGTACGAACGTTTTCTAAGGTGTATGGGTTGGCTGGTTTGCGGATCGGCTATGGCATCGCTTACGAGGAACTGGCTCAATACATTCGCCGCCTGCGTGTGCCTTTTCACATCAATGCCGTCTCCATGCAGGGAGCCATAGCCGCTTTGGACGACCGCGAGCACGTTGAGAGGAGCGTGCAGCACAATAAAGTTGAGCGGGAATTCCTCTATGCCGGGCTGGATGAGCTGAAACTACCCCACGTCCGCAGTCAGAGCAACTTTATCCTGGTCAGGCCCGGGTACGATCCCCGGTTGATCTACGAGCACCTGTTAGAGAAGGGAGTTATCATCCGCCCCATGGCTGCCTTTCATGCCCCTGACTGCTTCCGCATCACTGTAGGCACCCGTGCCGAGAACGAGCGGTTTTTGCAAGCTCTGGGCGAGGTGATGGGCAAGCTAAGAAACTAGAGAGATGGTCATCACCGATACGGAACATCCACCCGCAGCAGGGTTAGTGCAGGGCCTGGTCCTTGACGAGTACAACATGCGCCGTCTCTATCCGCTCCACCATCCCCTCGCTCACCCCCAACTACCAGGCCAGCTCCGCCCTGGTGCGTGTGTCCCCTCGGCTACCTGCTGCAGCAGCTTCCTCAGCATCTCGGCTTCACCTTTGGCTACGCCACGGTGATTCTCTGCCCCACTTTTACCTCCCGATAGGCCGGGCCGAAGGCCTCTCGGAAGGCGGCCAGCGTCCAATCGCAGCTATCATGGGCTGAGAGCCCCACCAGTTGCAGCCTCTTCCCTTTGAGATAGGCGAGGACCTTCTCCACATCGCTTTTTCGGAGGGGCGACCAGGGCGGGCGGCCGGTGCCAGCCAGGCGTTGCAGAGGGATGCCTAGCAGGGTCTCCCGCGAAGCGGTGACCGGGAGGTGCAGGCCGCCGATGAGCCCGTAGAGAGGCTCGTCGAAGAGCATCTCCGCCCGCTCGACGATGCGGTGCACCCCCTGATGCCCGCAGCCGACGACGAGCACGATGCCCTTCCCCTCCACGTTGACCGCCAGCGACTGCTCCTCCACCCAGCCCAGGAAGAAAAGCGCCCGGCCGATGGGGCCGATGGTGGCCACTCCTGGGGCGATGACCCGTGGTTCCTCCACCACCTCAACCGTGGCCGTAGGGTGGGTCATGGGCTCGGGGACGAAGGCGGTTACTCTGCTCAGATCGAGCGGCTCGCCGGAGAGGGCGAAGGTGCGCCTCCGCTGGCAGCCCATCCCGCCCACGTGGTCGCAGTGCAGGTGGGAGATGACGATGCACTCCACGTCCTCCAGCTTCACGCCCAGGGCCTCCATGTTGCGCAGCAGCGGGGAGGGATGCTCCTCTTGCATGTTGTAGCCCACGTCGAACAGGATGGTCGTGTCGTCGGCCTCGACCAGGTAGGAGACGCCCGGCTCGCCTATCAGGCCCTCGTGGGCAGTGTACCAATCAATGAGGGGCAGGATGGTGAGGCGTTTCACCGCGCCCATGTCCTTGAGTTTGGGATAGCGGGCACTGGCCCAGGCACGGTCGGCGCGGCGGCAGCCCAGATAGAAGCGGGCCACCAACCCTCCAGCGGCAGTCAGCGCAAAACCGACAACCCCGCCCAAGACAATGCTTTTCCACGTTGCGATTTTCATAGTGTTCTCTCCTTTCTCCGTTTTGATAGAGCTGCCACAACCTGATAGGCGACGATTACCAAGGCGTTCATAACATTTCACAGCATATCAAATCTGCATCTTCCTCTTTCGCTGTTCAGGCCAGAGCGTAATTCAGGGCTGCCTCAGCGTGAATGACCGTTGTATCGAACAAGGGTATCTCAACATCTTCCTCGCTGACCAACAAAGGGATCTCCGTGCAGCCCAGGATGACACCCTCCGCGCCACGCTCGGCCAGCTTGTTGATGATGGCGACGAAGCCGGCCCGTGACTCATCGCGAATCTGGCCTGCCACCAACTCACCGTAGATGACGCTGTTCACGTACTCGCGGTCATCAGCCTCGGGCACCAGCACGGTGATGTCTTTTCGAGCCAAGGCATCCTGGTAGAAGGTCTTCTCCATGGTGAACTTCGTGCCCAGCAGTCCCACCGTCTTCATCCCCCGCGCCAGAATGGCCTCGCCAACGGCGTCGAGCAGGCTCAGCATGGGGACATTGACGCTAGCCTGTACCTGGTCAAAGACCAGGTGCATGGTGTTGGTGGCGATGATGATGAAATCCGCGCCCGCCGCCTCGAGCTTTCGCGCCGCCTCGCTCAAGCCCTGCGCCACCAGGTCCCAGCGATCCTGTTCAGGCCAATCTACGTAGGACTGGAAGCTGACGCTGTAGATGATGATCTCTGGGTATCCATAGTCACCGAAGCGAGCGGTGTAGGTACGGGTGATGTATTCATAGTATTCCGTCGTTGACTCCGGGCTCATGCCGCCCAGGATGCCGATTCTCTTTGACATTAGTTTTCCTCCTTCCATCTATATGGCTTGCCCTAGCCGGATCGTCAGATCCGGCGACCCGACGGTGGGGCCTGACGACCCCTTCGGAGCAAGAAAAGAAACAACCCCAACTTTTTCTTTCAAGCGAAGGCCAGAAAGTCGAAAACACTGTAA
>CAZRSI010000300.1:0-2657 GCA_964602575.1 uncultured Anaerolineae bacterium | reverse complement strand
ATGCCCCCGTAGCTCAGGCGGATAGAGCGGCGGCCTCCGAAGCCGTGTGCGGGCGTTCGAGTCGCCCCGGGGGTACTTAATCAGTAAGACCTTTGGGGTTTACAAAACCCCAAGGGTCTTGTGCTTTTTTAGTCTACTACGACAATGCGCACCGGCTCGCTCTCCAGCCTGTTGCCCGCCGAATCGGATCCCACAGCAGCGATGATGTGCTCCCCCAGCTCCAGCGGCCACATCACCCGGTAGGGCGGAGCATCAAAACTGGCTAGCGGCTCCCCATCCACGTAAAGGATTACCCTGGCCAGGATGACCCCCTCCCTTGCCAGCGCCGCAATCTCTATCCTCTGAGCCTCCCGGGGCAGAGACGGGTCCAGACGATAGACGCTGCCTTGATGAGGACTGGTGATAGTGAGCGGGTTTTGGGTTTGGGGTTTTAGGTTTCGGGTTTCCTGATCCCTGTTCCCAATGTCCAATATCCGATATCCAACATCCATCCCCCTCTCCCTTGCCCACTCCACAGCTTCGGCCGGCAGCGCAGTGTAGACGCGCTCCACAATTCGCTCCGGCGGGGTGTCGGGGCCAGCTGGCCGCCCAGTGGCAGCGTCGAGGGCCAGAAGCTGATGCATCTGGCAGATTTCCCTGGGCTCGGTGCCGGCAATAAAGATCTCGATCCGCCGATGGGGGCAATAGGGGTTGGGAAGTTTACCCGACAGAGCGCAGACCTCGACGCGGGTCAGGCCCTCCGGCTCGACGAACTCCCTCACTGGTTGGGCCTCCAGTGCCTCTTCCATGAAGTCATGCCAGATGGGAGCCGCTCCGGTAACCCCCGAAACGTCGCGCATGGGCGAATTGTCGGCGTTGCCAGCCCACACGCCAACTACGAGTTGTGGCGTGTAGCCTATAGTCCAGTTGTCCCGCCAATCGGTGGTGGTGCCTGTTTTCACCGCTGCCGGCCTGCTCAAGTGGAGCACGCTTCCCTCGCCAAAGGCCGGTATGCGGGCCTGATCGTCGCTGAGAATGTCGGTGATGAGATAGGCAATCCGCTCGTCGAGGACCCGCTCGCCTAATCCCGGCTTTCTCTCGTACAGAACGCGGCCCTGGCTGTCCTCAACGCGCAGGATGGCCACCGGCTCCACCCTGTGCCCACCGTTGGCGAAAGCAGCGTAGGCAGCGGTCAGCTCCAGCAGGCGTACCTCACCGCCCCCCAGAGTAAGGGCCAACCCGAAGCGCTCGCTATTGTCGAAGGTAGTGATGCCCAAACTGCGGGCCAGGGCAATCATGTTGTCCAGCCCCACGTAGTCGAGGACTTTGACCGCCGGCACGTTGTAGGAGGATGCCAGCGCTTCTCGGACCAGGACGGGGCCGTGGAAGGTCAAATCATAATTGAGGGGCACGTAGGGTTCCCCTTCTTTGGTCAGAAAAGCCGTGGGCACATCCAGGATCATGGTAGCCGGTGTGTAGCCCTTAGCGAAGGCAGCGGCGTAGGTGATGGGCTTGATGGACGAGCCGGGCTGGCGGGGAGCCAGGGTGCAGTTCACCGCCCCGTCAATCTCCGGATCGAAATAGTCCGGGCTGCCCAACATGGCCAGGATTTCCCCGGTGTGGGGGTCAAGGGCCACCAGGGCGGCGTTGTGCACGTTGGGATCGGGCAGGCCGCGCTGTGGGCGATTGGCCAAGAGGTCCAGGCGACGGCGGACAATGGACCGGGCCGCTTCCTGCATGTCCAGGTCCAGAGTCGTGTACACCTCCAGGCCGCCGCGATAGAGTTGGTCTGGTCCAAACCGCTTCTCCAACAGCCCCCACACGTACATCACGAAGTGGGGGGCGCGGATAGGGAAGGGCACGGCGGCGAAGTGGAGTTGTTCCTCCCTGGCCAACCTGGCCTCCTCCTCGCTGATGTAGCCGTTCTTGACCATCAACTCCAGCACCACGGCTTGGCGTTCCTTGGCCGCCTGAGGGTTCTCCAGGGGATTGTAGGTGGCCGGCGATTGGGGCAAACCAGCCAGGAGGGCACACTCGGCCAGGTCCAACTCGCTGACCGACTTGCCGAAGTAGGCCTGGGCCGCGGCCTCTACACCGTAGGCCAGATTGCCGTAGTAGGTCTCGTTCAGATAGAGAGCCAGGATTTCGTCCTTGCTGTAAGTGCGGGCCAACCGCCAGGCCAGGATGGACTCGCGTAGCTTGCGGGTCAGAGTGCGCTGAGTTCGTTCCCCAGGGGACAGGAGCAGATTGCGGGCTAACTGCTGGGTGATGGTACTGCCGCCGGATAGCACCTCCCCTCCCCGCAGGTTGATGATCAGGGCCCGCAGGATGGCGCGAAAGTCCACCCCGGGGTTGGTGTAGAAATTGGCGTCCTCGGTGGCGATGGTGGCCTGGCGGAGGTAGAGGGGGATTTCGTCGAGGGGCAGCGGAGTGTGCTTGCCGACGCGGGGGTCAATGATTTCGTAGAGCAGGCGACCATGACGGTCGTAAATCTTGGTAGTGGGCGGAATGACCTGGCTGTGCAGGTCGTGGAAAGAGGGGAGGTCAACGACCAGCCAGGCGTACAGAGCTCCGCCTGCTCCAAGCAGAACCGTTATCGAAATCACCAGTAGAAAACGCCAGTTCCGCAGCATCGTCATCCATTTGCAAAGACGTGGAATCCGCAGGGGAAGTTCCCC
>CAZRSI010000299.1:0-2665 GCA_964602575.1 uncultured Anaerolineae bacterium | reverse complement strand
CGGCGGACCTTAGTCCGCCGCTGGACTAAGGTCCAGCGGGAGCAAAAAGATTTTCCGGATAGGCACTTAAGACTCAGGATGCTTGCCGGCGAGGTTCTTAGCGGTAGACACCTCGGTATTCCTCGGGCAACAACTCGGCGATACGGTGCATTATTTGAGTGGTGTACTCTTTGAGGCGTTCGCTCTTGCCGCCGGGTTTATGAGGCAGGGGAGGGAGGGTGAAGGGTTGTCCGATGACTACCTGTACATGAGGACGCCGCAGGTGTCTTAACTCCCCCAGAGTTTTCTCTACGCCAATGACTCCCACAGGCACTAAGGGCACCCCTGTCAAACAGGCGATGTAAGCGGCCCCGCCGCGCCCCCTTTGCAGGGCTCCGGTCCTGCTTCGAGTCCCCTCAGGGGCGATGCCCAAAACCTTGCCCTCCTTTAGTACCCCCATAGCCTTGCGCAAAGCTCGCCGATCTACCTCACCACGCAATACAAATATCGCCCCTACTGAAGCCATCAGTTGACCGATCACTGGCCTCCGCCGCCACTTGTCCGCCGCCAATGGGTAGACCCGACAGGGCAGCGAGGCCATAATGAGCGGTGGGTCCAACCAATGGGTGTGATTGGAGACAGTGATGAAAGGCCCTCCTGAAGGCACATTCTCCAATCCCACAACCTCCCAGTCGGTGAAGAGCCTGAAAATCAACCTGACAATGCTTTTGAGCAACTGATAGTACAGGTCGCTCATGTTCTATTCGCGGCGTGTTCCCTGAACTTGGATAGAGTAAGCGGTCGTCATCCCTCCGAAAGGCAGCAGATTCACCCGGAAGGGAGAGGTCTCTCCTGCTGTCAAGTCGCCCTCCAGATCAACCTGACGGAAACCTGTCACCCGGCCGTCGGCGTCATAGGTCGTAACCAGGATGCTAACTGTCTCAGCATCGGCCTGGCCGGTGTTTTGAACCAGGCCTTCCACGGTGAAATAGTGCCCGTTTGGTTCCCCTTGTTGTTCGACAATGGCCAGGTCCAAATAGCAGTTTCCCAGGTAGGTCACCGCCTCTCCGCTGAGGGCGACGGCCTGATATCTGGCAAAGTGAGCAGGGGGGTGGGCAAAGAAGATGGCGAATGGAGCTCTACTGCCCTGGGGAACAATGGCCAGAGCAACGAAAGCCGACTCCCTGGCCAGCACTGTGTTCTGCTCGTCATAGAGCGAGACCTCCACCTGAACTCGTTCCATGGCGCGGCCTGAGGTGTTGTGCACTTCTCCCAGGCACCAGAGGCCGCCCGCAGGGGTTTCGTAAAAGCCCAAACCTTGGATCTCAAAAGGCAGTGGCGTGGGAGTAGGAGTCGAGGGACCCCGGGGATTATGCTCCTCGCGAGGGATGACGAGCTCCTGTCCGACTTGCAGGCGATCGGGGTTCAAGATGGCGTTAGCTTCTTGGAGAGCCTCAACACTGATCCCGAATTGCTTGGCGATCCCGATTAGGGTGTCGCCTTTTTGCACCGTGTAGATGATCGGGGTGGGGGTAGGAGAGGGAGTAGGAGTTGGGGCGGGAGTGGCTGGCGCCGGCGTTGAGGTGGGCCTCGGTGTTACTGTAGGCAGTTCCACAGCAATCGTGGGCACTGGGGTGGGGGTAGGCACAGTTATCACCTGGCCACAGCCACACAGCAATAATGCAGCTATACATAGGACCATGGTAAGAACTCTCATCTTCGCTGCTCCACGACATGGTATTGTAGATGAGTCAATTATACCAGATAGGGGGCAAAAGGGCAACCTGGGGAGGGTGCATTTCTTTCTTGGAAATGTCATTGCGAGCGAAGTGAAGCAACTATTTGACAAACAGCGAAGATTTTGATATAATATTCGTAAGTAGTTAGTGGGCTAACGCCTAAATTATAACGCTAACTTCAGGTTAGGGTAAATGAACAGCGATCCCATTGACAAACTGGTGAGAATCGGCTTCTCGGAGTACGAGGCCAAGGCTTATGTGGCCTTGCTCAGGGAGAGCCCTGTCACGGGGTACCAACTCTCCAAGCTCTCCGGCGTCCCGCGTTCCATGATCTACGAAGTGCTGGGCAAGCTCACCGCTCGCGGAGCGGCTATGACGCTGCGAACGGGTGGCTCCACCAGGTACGCGCCAGTCCCAGCGCCAGAATTCCTCGATCAGCTCCATCGCGAGCACGAGGAGCTGATCAACTCGCTTAAGGGTGATCTAACCACCCTTACTTCAGCCTCCGACCTCGATTACGTCTGGAACATCGAGGGGCACGAGAACATCATGGCCAAGGCAATGACGATGATCGGCCAGGCCAAGTCCCGAATCTACCTGGCCCTTTTGCCAATTACATTCCCAACCTTGCAGTCTGCACTGGAGGGGGCCATCCAGCGGGGAGTGCGAGTTGTGGTCTACACGACGAGTCACGTGGACCTGCCAGGCGGGCGGGTGGTCGTCGCCCACGTGTCCGAGGAGACCCTTGGACAGGCAAGAGGGCTGGGGTTGATTTTGGTCGTTGATGGGGAAGAGGTACTGATCGGCGAATGGCTCACCGCAACGCATGCGCGGGCCTCTTGGACCAGCATCCCTCTCCTGGTCTTCATCGCTGAGCATCACCTGCGAACAGACCTGTATCTCCCTCAGATCCTGGCCCTGTTGGGCGATCGGGCGCTGGAGGTTAT
>CAZRSI010000298.1:0-2678 GCA_964602575.1 uncultured Anaerolineae bacterium | reverse complement strand
TGCCGCTGCCCCATCGAGAGATTCGCTCCCCGCTCGCCTACATCGGTGTCCAGGCCGTTGGGCAGGTCGGCCAGCCAGTCACCATTGCCGATGTGCATGGCTGCTTCGTACACCTCCTCATCACTTGCCTCCGGGCGGGCATAGCGGATGTTATCGCGCACGGTGCCGGAGAAAAGAAACGGCTCCTGGGGCACCAGCCCGATGTGGCGACGATACTGGCTCAGGTCCAGGCGGCGGATGTTTCGCCCGTCAATCAATAGCTCTCCTCCCTGGAACTCGTAGAACCGCGCCACCAGCCGGGCCACGCTGCTCTTGCCGGCGCCGGTGTGCCCCACCAGGGCTACGGTCTCCCCAGGGCGGATCTCGAGCGTGAAATCGGGCAAGACGATCTCCTGCTCGGTGTAGGCGAAGGTGAGGTGGCGGAACTCTATCCGGCCCTCCACATTCTCCACCGGTTCCGTCGCAACCTGGATCACCCTGGGTTCAGCGTCAATCAGCGCAAAGACCCGTTCCGCAGCCGACAACCCATCTTGGAACTGGCTCCAGAAGGAGGCAATGCTCATCAGCGGATACCAGTAGAAGCCCACAGCTTGCATGAACAGATACCAGTTGCCCGGACTCACCGCGCCAGTGCGGGTCGCCAGGCCGCCAGCGTAGATCAGTGTTGCCACCCCCAGGCCAGAAGCCAGGCCCATGACCGGAAAGATGGTGTTGAGCGTCAGGCCGCGCCGCAACCCCACCTGATAAGCCTGTTGGTTGATGGCATCGAAGTCGGCATAGATGGCGTGCTCCTGCCGAAAACTCTTGGCTACCATGATGCCGCTGATGGATTCTTGAATCTGGGCATTGATCTTGGCTGTCACCCGCCGGGCACGCTGGGTGACCTTTCGCGCCACGCGACGGAAGCTGAGGGCGATGGCTGCCGCAATGGGCGTCATGCCCAGCAGCAACAGGGTCAGCCAGACATTGATGGTGAACAGCCACACGGAGAGGAGGGCCACCAGCAACACCTGGCTGAGCAGGTCCATGACCAGGGTGGCAACGTTGGAGAAGTCCTGGGTGTCCGAGGTAATGCGGCTGACGATCTTGCCGGAGGGGTGTTGGTCGAAGAAAGAGAGGTCGTGGCCAATGGTGGCCTCGAAGACGTCCTCCCGAAGCTTGAGAACCACATCTCCCACCACTCGCGCCGAGAACAGTTGCCGGATGTAGTTGAAGACCCACGCCGACAAACCCAGCAGAAGCACGCCTCCTGCCAGGAGCAGCATGGTCTCAACCGATGGATTCACCGCCACCAGGTCAATGGCCCTGGAGATGAGGATCGGTCCGCCGGTCCCTGCCGCTGAGTTCAACGCAATCATCACGGCCACCAGTATCATCCGCCGGGCATGCGGACGGAAATAGCCCATGATGCGGCGGAGCAGTTCCCGGTCGCTGTATTCGCGGTCGTAGGCCTCAGTGTCGAGCCCATCTAGGATGAAGCCCATGGTTCTCTACTCATACCTCGCAAAAATCCGTCTATACGCCTCGCACCGCTCCATCAACTCCTCATGCGTCCCCTGATCCACCAGTTCGCCGCGGCGCAGGACCAGGATGCGGTCGGCCCAGCGGATCTGGCTGAGGCGATGGGTGATGATGAAGGTGGTCCGCTGGCGGCTGATGCGGCGCATAGCCCGTTGTATCTGGTCTTCGGTGGCGCTGTCTATAGCGCTGGTTGAGTCGTCCAGGATCAGGATGCGGGGGTCGGTGAGGAAGGCGCGGGCGATGGCGATGCGCTGCCGCTCCCCGCCAGAGAGGGTCACGCCGCGCTCGCCCACCTCGGCGTCGTAGCCGTCGGCGAAGCTGGTGATGAACTCATGCGCCTGAGCTTCGCGGGCTGCCTGCTCTATGTCCTCCTGGTTGGCATTGGCACAGCCAAAGGCGATGTTCTCCGCAATGGTGCGGGAGAAGAGGAACACGTCTTGCTCGATGGTCGAGATCTGCGAACGGAGCGATTCCAGGCTCCAGTCGCGCACGTCCACTCCGTCCACCAGCACTCGCCCGCTGTCCACGTCGAAGATGCGGTTGATGAGCTGGGTGAAGGTGGTCTTGCCGGAGCCGGTCTGGCCCACGATGGCGATGGTCTCGCCGGGCCGGGCGGTGAAACTGATGTTTTTCAGCACGGGGGTCTCATCGTAGCCGAAGCTGACATTCTCGAAAACCACCTCGCCCCGGATCGGTTTGGCGACGCCGGCCGGATTCTCATCCAGCTCGGTCTTCGTGTTGATCAACTCCAGAATCCGCCTGGAGCTGGCGACCCCTAGCTGGACCAGGTCGAAGGAGAAGATGGAGATGAAAGTGGGAAATCGCAAGGTACCCAGCAGCCCCATGAAGGAGACCACCTGGCCCATGGTGATGCTGCCTCCCCGCCAGAGCAACAGGGCATGCAGTAATCCGCCCGCCCAGGCCAGGCTGAACACCAGCATCGGCCAGTAGCGGGCCTGGATCTCCCCCTGTTTCACGAAATAGTCGCGGAACAGGCGGGCGTTCTGGGTGAACTTCTGCCACTCGTACCGTTCTTGAACGTTGGCCTTGACAACCTCGATGCCAGCTATGGCCTCCGCCAGCCCAGCGTTCATCACCCCAAACTGCTCGCGCCTGGCATTGCTGACCGGCTTGAGCCGTCGGTTGTAGTCGGCCAC
>CAZRSI010000297.1:0-2706 GCA_964602575.1 uncultured Anaerolineae bacterium | reverse complement strand
CCCAAGGAGATACCGAAATCCCATGCGCGCCGTTGATATCATCGCCAAAAAGCGAGACGGATACCCTCTCAGCACTGAGGAAATCGACTTTTTCGTCCAGGGTTTCACCCGCGGGGACATCCCCGACTACCAGGCAGCAGCCCTCCTGATGGCTATCTACCTAAAGGGAATGGATGCGCGAGAAACTGCGGACCTAACCATGGCCATGGCCCGCTCTGGTCGGATGCTGGACCTCTCCCCTATCGCCCCACTGGTTGTTGACAAGCACTCCACCGGCGGGGTGGGCGACAAAACCACGCTGGTTGTTGCTCCCTTGGTGGCATCCACGGGACTGCCAGTGGCAAAGATATCGGGGCGTGGACTGGGCTTCAGCGGCGGAACCCTGGACAAGCTGGAATCCATCCCCGGCTTCCAGGCCGACCTCTCGGCTGAGGAGTTCCTGGCTACGCTGCGAGATCATGGCATCGTTGTGGTGGGACAAACCGCCGACATGGTCCCAGCCGATGGAAAGTTCTACGCCCTGCGCGATGTGACTGCTACGATAAACAACATCTCGCTCATCGCCAGCTCCATCATGAGCAAGAAAATCGCAAGCGGGGCAAACGCCATCGTCTTGGATGTCAAAGTCGGCTTGGGCGCCTTTATGCACACCAAAGAAGAGGCTCTGGCCCTGGCCCATACTATGATAGACATCGGCAAGAAGTTGGGCCGGCGCGTGGCCGCAGTCCTGTCCGATATGAACCAGCCCCTCGGTCGCGCTGTGGGCAATGCGCTGGAACTAAAGGAAGCCATAGATACTCTACACCGCCAGGGTCCTGATGACTTCCTCGAACACTGTTTGATTATCGCCAGCCAGATGGTATTGTTGGCTGATCACGCCAACAGCGCCCAGGAGGCCCGTGATCTGCTGACCCAGCAGCTACAGAGCGGCGCCGCCTGGCACAAGTTTCGCGAATGGATAGCAGCCCAAAAGGGCAATACGCTTTACATTGACAATCCCTCGCTACTGCCGCAGGCTAAGTTCGTTGAGCCGCTTCCCTCCCCTCACGATGGTTACGTAGCCAGCCTGAATGCTATGAAAGTGGGCCTAGCCGTAGCCCGCCTCGGCGGCGGCCGCACCCGCAAGGGAGAGCCCATTGACCATGCTGTGGGCGTGGTCCTGGCCAAGAAAATTGGAGATTATGTCAACAAAGGTGAGCCCCTACTGACCATCCATGCCAACGACAAGGAAAAGCTGGCTGAGGCCAGGCACACGCTAGAGGAAGCATACACCTGGAGCGATGAACCGGTAAAGCGCCCACCTCTAGTCTATGAAATCATAAGCGACGACAAAACTCAGAGCTCAACGCGATAAACATATGTCCTGGGCTTCACCAAGTCGCCCTTGCTGTCAAAAGCGATGGAACCAATCAGGCCAGGATAGCCTTGCAAAGCACCTAATTCCGCTACGACGGCGTCCCTGGAAGGGCCTCCCCGCGACTCTATCGCCCTGGCCAATGCCTCCAGAAGCACACGAGCGGCATCGTAAGCAACGATCGCTTGAGAGCCGGGCAAATGGCCAGCCAAGCTTTGGTAACCAGCCACAAAATCTCCGACATGGATTTTAGGTACAGCAGTTATGTAAAGGATATCTCTTACAGCCTCTCCCCCGATCTGCCTAAGGTAATAGGGATTATCCAGCCCGCTACCCCCCATGAAAGCCACCATCACTCCTGCCCTCCGCACCTGAGCGATGAACTCCGCTCCCTCAACTGCCTCTCCGCTGAAGAAAATCAGATCGGGCGATGTCGTCTCAACAGCGGAGACGAAATGTGAAACGTATTGCGTAGTGCGTATTGCGTATTCAGTGTCCAATACCGTCGTAGCGCCCAACTGTTCGGCTGTCTGTACAAAAGCATCGGCCAGGTCGTCACGGCCCCGCACCACAGCGATGCGCCGCGCCCCTAGCTCCTCCACTGCATAGCGGGCCGCCTCCGTTCCCAGCAAGTTGTTACGAGCAAATAGACGAAACACCTCAGGATAACCCTGCTCTGTCACCGCGTTGGCCGCTACCTGGGTGATCAGTGCCAGGCCAGCCCGATGGTACTCGGCCAGGGCAGCGAGGGCTGTGTCATCGGAGAAATGACCGATTACCCCCATGATATCAGCATCCACAATCATCTTCCGGGCCTGCAATGGCGCCTGCCTGGGGTCGTTGCTATCATCCAGAGCCACCAGTTCCACCATGTAGCCGCTCACGCCTCCGGCCGCGTTGCGTTCGCGTACTGCCAGTTTCACCGCATAGAGCACATCATAGCCCAGATGCCGATAAAGGCCCTCGAAGGGCGCCACCAGACCAATCTTAACCATCGGCCTGGTACTGCCCGGTGCCGTGCAACCAACGATCAAATCCGCTGCCAGCAAAACGAAAAGCACGCCAAGCAGCAATGCCCGCGTGCCCCAACTCACGATTTCGGATTTCGGACCTCGATCTGACCGCCCCATTACCCTTGACACTTCATGGCTTACCTTGAAGAACTACCGCTGATACCTTTGCTGGTTCTGAAGATGCTCCTCAAAAGTTTTGGCGAAAGCGTGAGAACCGTCCCCCTTGGCCAGAAAGTACAGATAATCGGTCTCCGCAGGCTGCAGCACGGCCAAGATCGAAGCCAGACCTGGATTGCAGATGGGTCCTGGGGGCAACCCTGGGTGAAGATAGGTATTGTA
>CAZRSI010000296.1:0-2764 GCA_964602575.1 uncultured Anaerolineae bacterium | reverse complement strand
TAGGTGGCTAAAAACCACCGCCGCGCTAATTGTCGCCGGGGGTTCTTTTCTTTTCCTTGGTGCTGGTCTCTATCGTAACTGGCAAGAACTGACTCAGTATAAGTGGAGCATAGATTATCGTTATCTTTTAGCTTCCTCTGCCATTTACCCGCTCTCCTTCCTGTTGGTAGCTAGCGTTTGGAGCTTAGTCATCGGTCGGCTGGCTGGGTTTTCGAATTACATTGATAATCTTCAGATTTACTGCTATTCCGGCCTCACCAAGTATATCCCAGGTACGTTTTGGTATGTGCTGGGTAGGGCCTATTTCTATGAGAAAAAGGGGGTGCCAAAGCCGCTGACCGCACTGGGAAGCTTGTGGGAATTGGCTCTGGCTGTTTTCTCAGGGCTGCTGGTTTACCTGCCGCTGACCATCTGCTCCCGCCGTACGCATGCTGATCCCACAAATTACTTGTTGTTGCTCCTCGTCCCTCTGGGATTTGTGGTTCTCTATCCTCGTGGACTTCGTACGGTGCTCAAGCGCATTTTGAGGAGGGGAGTTGCGGACATCGGCTTGATAAGAAGCCGAGACGCTTTCGCCTGGATCGCGCTATATGCCTGTGCCTGGTTGCTGGGGGGGCTGGCCTTCTACCTGCTGGTCAACATGATCTTCTCTGTTCCCCTGGCCCATCTGCCCGCCGTAGCCAGCTTCTTGGTGATCTCCGGAGTGATCGGCCATCTGGCATTTTTCATTCCCGCCGGCCTGGGCATTCGGGAGGTCTCCCTGTCCGTCTTGCTAAGCTCCTACGTACCTTTTGGAATCGCGGTGGTTATCGCCCTGGTTTTCAGGCTCTGGATGACGCTCAGCGATGTTTTCTGGACTTTTGTCACGCTTCTTGCCTGTCATGCTGCGAAGGTATCGCGTGGGAGATGAATAACTTGGCAAATCGCCCATAAGCTGCTATTCAACTATTCCCGGTATCGGCTACAGCTTTCGTGGGAACAATATGGATAACTCGACACCGTTAAATCTCTCGTGTGCTGACCATCCCATCCATCCCCCTCCAACCCTCCCTTCCCCTTCCTCCTCGCAGCGGGGAGGAAGGACCGGGCGCAGAGGATTTTGGATTGCTGGCCAACTTGGCGCCAGGCGCTATGTTTGACCTGGGCGCGCATGGAGAGGACGGGCCACGGAAGGAGCACAGCCCTACTTTTGATATTGACGAGCATTGTCTTCCCAATTGTCTTCCCATTGGCGCTGCCATCCTGGCCGAGGCTGCCCGCCGCTATCCGATGACCGAAGGCTAGGCTCCAAACATCGACTCAGCGGCTATTGCTGCTCGGTCTTCAAGCAATCTCTATGGCCTGTTCGCTTGCTGTCTTTGCCTCAATGGTTTCTTGTGTCTCCCCAGAGCCAGCTTGACGATCCAAGGCCAACTCGGGCTGCGGCTCCTCCTGTACCACAACCGGCCCCTCAGGTTGCGGCGCCTGACGCAAACTCAGGCCGATGCGTCGACGCATAGCGTCTACACTGATTATGCGCAGGGTCAACTGGTCGCCTTTCTTTACTATGTTGGAAGGATGGCCAATATTGCCATTGGCGAGTTCCGACACGTGGATCAAGCCCTCCACACCTGGCTCTAGGCGGGCAAAGGCCCCGAAATCAACCACGTTGGTGATTGTGCCTCGTACAAGTTCTCCCGCATGATACTTCTCGTCCACCAGAGTCCATGGGTCTGGCTGAAGGCGTTTGATGCTGAGGCCAATCCTTTTCCTTTCGTAGTCCAGATGCAGTATATACACGTCAACTTCGTCACCCACTTTCACCACTTCGCGCGGATGTCTTACCCTATGCCAGGCGAGCTCGGAGATATGCACCAGGCCATCGGCGCCTCCCAAGTCGACAAAGGCCCCGAAATGACACAGGCTGGTAACGACGCCCCGTCGAATTTCACCTTCGCACAGCTTGTTCATAAGTTGTTCCTTTTGCCGCTCACGCCACTCGCGTCTTGCCGCCCGCTCCGAAAAAATCAAGCGTCGGCGACGGCGGTTGACCTCAATAACCTTCAAAGGCAATGTCTCGCCTATGAACTCCGCCAGCTTAGCCATTTTCTGATCATGGGAGAGGCGGCGAGGCATATTTACTAGCTGTGAAGCTGGAACAAACCCCTTTATTCTGCCAAAGGGAACGATTAACCCGCCCTTGTTACGGCTGCTGATCTTTCCCTCGTATATCTCACCACTACGAAGAAGTTCTTCGGCCTTTTGCCAATCTTGGTGCCACAAGGCCATGTTCACCGAGACAATAATGTTTCCGTCGCCATCTGTGGACTTAAGCACATACACTGGGATCTCATCGCCGATATGTATTTCGCTGAGCTCCTTCTCATCCAATCTCTTGAGGTCGCTCTCTGGTACAATACCATCTCGCTTTGCCCTGAGATCAACAACCATCTGATCCGGCTCTATAGATAGTACAATGGCCTGACGGATATCGCCGCGGCGTGGACGCTTGTAGTCGTATTCTTCTTCCCAAAGGTCTCCCATTGGCGAGGAAACTCGCTGCTCTTCTTCCATCAACTCAGCTACTGCCAAATATTCTTCCACGGTTCGCCCCTTTCTCCTTTGTTTGTTGAATCCTTCAGTGTCTGCGAGCCATATAGGGCTTGCGCAGTGAAGCCTGGGGAGCTTGAGGGGTACCCCCTCAGTCCCACTTTTTCCTCCTCAGGGCGAGGCTAAATGGGCCAATGCCCCACACTGGCGACGAGAAGAGGGGATATTGGGGGGA
>CAZRSI010000295.1:0-2779 GCA_964602575.1 uncultured Anaerolineae bacterium | reverse complement strand
TTCAGGCCGTAGTGCCCCATTCCCTGTAACCGTTCAGTTCAACCGAAGCTCTTCAATCGGTGGGACATTAGTGGATAGGGCAATCGCAAACTCTGTTGACCTCCCGCAGGTTATGCACATTAATGGCAGAGGGCCTCGAATTAGAGGGGGCCTTTGGTCAGAAATTTGAACCTGCGGGAGGTTCTGGCGCTCCAATCCAAAGAATGTGATTGCCCTGCATTAGTGGGTGCGCGGCGTTGACAAAATCGCGGCGATATGTTATACTGTTTGTGGCTCTTGAGCAAGCTTCCGTGAGCGTCTTACTCCGCAAAAATGGCCCGACATATTACAAGATGCCTCCACTAGATATAGTGGTAAGGCAGTGTAGATATACTACATCTTGACAACGTGCCCCTGTAGCTCAATTGGATAGAGCGCCTGACTTCGAATCAGTAGGCTGCAGGTTCGAGTCCTGCCAGGGGCGTTTTGCATATACTACTATTCTCAACAGCAATGCAACGAATCCAGAAGGCGGCCAAGCAGGGTGTCATCTGGGACATGGATGGCGTGTTGGTAGACACAGGCGAGTTCCACTTTCAGGCCTGGTCGCGTGCGCTGCCGGAGTACGGTATTCCTTTTAATCGTCAGTTGTTCAGAGAAACATTCGGGATGAACAACGCGGGCATACTGGAGGTGCTCCTCGGAGAGGAACCCACACCTGAGCTCCTGGCCGAGATCAGTGATCGTAAGGAAGAACTGTTCCGCCAGGCGGTACGCGGTCGCGTTCGGCCGCTGCCCGGCGTGCTCTCCTGGCTTGAACGGTTGAAGGCTGCGGGCATGCGCCAAGCCATCGCCTCGTCTGCGCCGCCCGCAAACATAGATGCCTTGGTGGATGAACTTGGCCTGCGGGACTATTTTGACGTCATAGCCTCGGGCTTCGACCTGCCAGGCAAACCTGACCCCACGTTATTCCTCAAAGTCGCACATCTGCTCGATGTGCCCCCAGAGCGCTGTGTCGTCGTCGAGGACGCGGTGGCTGGCGTGGAGGCCGCGAAACGCGCTGGCATGAAATGCATCGCCGTCACGACGACGAATCCGGCGGAGATGTTGAAGGAGGCAGACATCATCGTCGAGCGGCTGGATGCCCTCCCCTCAAATGCATTCCAGCGTTTGCTGACCCAGGATGAGAGGTGAACAATAAAGGTGCAGCGAAAATTTTAAAGTAAGAGGTCTTGACAAATCCCTTTTTATTTGGTATAATAA
Source organism: uncultured Anaerolineae bacterium (assembly GCA_964602575.1). Taxonomy (GTDB): domain Bacteria; phylum Chloroflexota; class Anaerolineae; order VGOG01; family VGOG01; genus CAZRSI01. The sequence goes on along the minus strand of CAZRSI010000295.1, from coordinate 1,537 downwards.
TTTATACATCCTTTTTTTCAGAAAAAAAGTAAGTTTGGGATTGAGAGATCATCGAGTTTTGTGATCATTGCTTTAGACGGGGGAGCGGCCTGTGCCATATGTTGGTAAACCCAGGCTAATGAAGCGGCTAAACCGCTCGGCTGTTCTGGAACTTCTTCGGGAACAGGGGCCCATGTCCAGGGCCAGGATCGCCCGAGCCCTGAACTTGAGCCCGGCTACCGTGACCAGGATAGTGAGCGAACTGGTTGAGGAGAACCTCGTCTTGGAGACGGGCACGGGTGATTCCACTGGCGGGCGCCGGCCGACCCTTGTACAATTTAATTACGCAGCCAATGCGATCATTGGCATAGACATGGGAGGGACGAACATTGTAGGAGCCCTGGCCGATCTGGGCGGCAACATCCTGCAGAAAGTGTCCCTCCCTTCTTTTTCGGGAGATGGTCGGAAAGATGCCCTGGAACAGTTAATCAAGGTTATCGAGCAGCTTCTCAGTAACCCACGCTTGGAGGAACAGGAGTTGAGGGGGATTGGCATCGGCGCTCCCTCCATAATATTGCACCGAGAAGGCGTAGTGGTTTGGGCTGCTAGCCTGGGTTGGAAAAACCTCCCTTTGAAAAAAATCTTAGAGGACCGTTTTCATGTTCCTGTCTTCGTCGAGAACGACGTTAACCTGGCTGCCCTGGGGGAGAGTTGGTATGGGACGGGCAAGGGTGTACGTAATCTGGTTTGTATTTCTATAGGTACGGGCATCGGGGCAGGCATCGTTATTGGCGGCAAGCTGTATCGTGGCTGCAGCGAGGCGGCAGGAGAGGTGGGCTACCTGGTGCCCGATAGCTCTTACCTGGGCAAGCGCTACGATCAGTTTGGCTGCGTAGAGACCCTGTCAGCAGGGCCAGGCATTGTTCGCCGTGCTTTGACTTGCATGGAAAAAGGTGGCGACACCTTGCTACGGGAATTAACGGGCGGCGATTTGAACAAGCTGACGGCCGAAATGGTCTTCGAAGCCGCTCGTCGGGGCGATCCCCTGGCCCAGAAGGTGGTGGATGAGACGGTAGACTATATCAGTATGATCGTTGTGAGTGTGGCGGCCATTCTGAATCCAGAGTTGATCATACTGGGCGGAGGAATCGCTCGTTCAGCGGACTTGCTCATCGAACCCATTCGCCAGCGAGTGGAAGGTGTGGTGCCGGTGATGCCCCTCATCAAGGCCTCGGAGCTGGGCGAAAACGCCGCCGTCATGGGTGCCATCGCCCTGGTACTTCACTCAACGAGCGATATCTACCTGGATAGCGATGCTCCGTAATGTGGCTTCGCTTGCTCTGGATTCCCTCTACTGGCGGACCGAGTGCCTATCCGAAAAGTCTTTTTGCTCCCGCTAGACCTTAGTCCGCCGCCTGAATGGCCCTGCAGAGAGCCGCTGTAGCGCTGGGCTGAGGTCCAGCGCGAGCAGAGAAACTCGGAGCGAATTTGCGGGTGACTGTACTAAGGAGGTGAGATGAAGATCATGAGCCCAGGCCTGAATGTCGAGACACTGACC
>CAZRSI010000294.1:0-2818 GCA_964602575.1 uncultured Anaerolineae bacterium | reverse complement strand
TACCAGGTGTACCTTCCCCTCATCCTGCGCAATTGGTTTTTCACCCCAACTCGCACGCCAACTGTTACACCTATCCCCATGCCTACGCTAACCAGCACGCCCACCCCACCCCCCACGCCGACGAGCACACCCACTCCGACCCTCACGCCAACTACCGTACCTACCCCCACCAGGGTTTTGCTGTGTTGCCGCGAGGATGGTCAGTTGGTCCTGGATGACGACTGCATCATTGATGGCCTGGCGTGCGTCAGTGCGACCTGGCTCTATGGGGGCACAATGATTTGGAACGACATGATTTTGCTGAGCGACATCGCTGCTACCACTTATACCTTCGGCATAGCTGCCAGCAGCTATAGTTTCACAGAGTTCAGGGCGGAGATCGCTCTGGTTCAGGGGCAAAACCGCCTCATTCTCGCCTCCACCTCCTTCACCGCCAACTCTCCTGAACCCGTCCGATTTGTCAGCACCGTGGAGGGCATAGATCCGACAGTGAATCCAGGTGAGGACAAACTGGAAGTCAGGATATCCCACGTCTCAGGCAACGTGGGGACGATATATTTCGGGGTTCCCCAACGGGCAGGAGCAGGAGGCTCTTATGTTGAAATTCAGTTTGAAGACTAACACCGCTGATAAGTACTCTAAAAGAGGAAACCCATGAACAAATTATCAATCGTTATCCTGGCCGCGGGCCAGGGCACGCGCATGAAGTCGGACCTGCCGAAGGTATTGCATCCTCTGGCCGGCAAACCTCTGGTTCAATACGCTGTGGACACTGCGGCCCAGCTTACCCCGGAGAAGCCGCTGCTGGTGGTGGGCCACGGCGCGGCTCAGGTACGCCAGGCAACAGGTGATCAGGTCGTCTATGTGGAGCAAAGAGAACAGTTGGGTACGGGCCATGCGGTCCTCCAGGCCCGGCCGCTGTTGGAGGGCCGGAGCGAGACAGTCCTGGTTTGGTACGCCGACATGCCTTTCCTGTCCACCAAGACTCTGAGGCGATTGCTCGAACTACACGCGAAGCATGAAAGCCCCATCACCATGCTCACCGTCGAGGCCGACGACCCCATGGGCTTTGGGCGTATCTTGCGCGACGAAGCCGGGCAGGTGGTGGGCATCGTGGAGGAGGCGGTAGCCACCGAGGCTCAGAAAGCCATCCGTGAGCTCAATTGCGGTGTGTATTGTTTCGACAGCCATTGGCTCTGGCCCCACCTGACCCAGCTTCCCCTCAGTCCCAAAGGCGAGTACTACCTGACTGATCTGGTAGCCATGGCCGTGAAGGAAGGGAAGGTAGTGCAAGCGTTCAAGATCTGCGATGCTACCGAAGTGCTGGGGATCAACGACCGCACGCATCTGGCCCAGGCCGAGGCGATTATGCGGCAGCGCATCAACGAGAAGTGGATGCTGGAGGGGGTCACCTTGCTCGATCCATCGCTGATCTTCATAGATGCCACCGTCGAGATCGGACAGGATACGGTGATCTACCCCAACACCTACCTTCAGGGGGCGACGACCATCGGCTGCCACTGTCGCCTGGGGCCCAACACCATCGTGCGCGACTCGACCGTCGGCGATGGGTGTATCATCGAGGCATCGGTGGTCGAGGGCGCCGTTCTAGAGGAGGAAGTGGATGTGGGACCTTTCTCCCACCTGCGCAAGGGAGCGCACCTGGCCAAAGGAGTGCATATCGGCAACTTCGGTGAGGTGAAAAATTCATATCTGGGTCCTGGTACCAAGATGGGACATTTCAGCTACGTAGGTGATGCCACGGTGGGCCAAGGGGTAAACATCGGTGCGGGAACCGTGACCTGCAACTACGATGGCCAGCGTAAGCACCGTATCATCATCGAGGACGGCGCTTTCATCGGCAGCGACACCATGCTGGTGGCGCCGGTGCGAGTGGGGGATGGAGCCAAGATCGGTGCCGGTTCGGTGGTGACTCACGATATCCCTCCGCGTAGTATAGCCTACGGCGTTCCGGCGCGGGTGAAGGGCGAGGTAAAGGAGGAGGGGTAGGTGGATTATCAAAGATTGATCGCCAAGGCGATAGAGGCTCGGAAGCAGGCTTATGCTCCCTACTCGGACTTCGCTGTGGGAGCGGCGTTGTTGGGGAAGTCGGGCCGTGTTTACACCGGTTGCAACGTGGAGAACGCTTCCTATGGGCTCTCCATCTGTGCCGAACGGGTAGCGGTCTTCAAAGCCGTGTCCGAAGGAGAGCGGGATTTCGAGGCCATCGCCGTCGTCACCGAGAAGGGCGTCACCCCTTGTGGTGCCTGCCGCCAGGTGCTGATGGAATTCGGCGACGACATCCAGGTGATCATGGCCGATGCTGCGGGTGAGTATCGAGTTCTAACCCTTAGGGAACTGTTGCCGGAGGCTTTTACCCCCGAAAATCTGAAGTGAAGGAGGAACAAAGTGTACGGTAAACCCAATTGGGCCGAAATCGACCTGGATGCTATCGCTCATAATTGCCGCGAAATAAAGAAATGGATTGGGGAAAAGACGGAGTTGGCTGCGGTGATCAAGGGGAACGCCTATGGTCACGGCATTGCCATGGTGGCCAAAACAGCCCTGGAGAATGGCGCCACCCGCTTCGCGGCAGCACGAGTTGATGAGGGCATTGTGCTCCGTAAGGCAGGCATCGAGGCTCCGATTTTCGTGCTGGGATACGTCCCTGCTGAGGAGATAGAGACCGCTGTCAAGTGGCGTATCACTCCTCCCGTTATGCACTGGCACACCGCCAAGGCCCTGTCGGACATCTCTTCAGCTCAGGGGGTAGTTACCCCTGTCCACGTGAAGGTGGACACAGGGATGGGCCGCTTTG
>CAZRSI010000293.1:0-2850 GCA_964602575.1 uncultured Anaerolineae bacterium | reverse complement strand
GCCACCATGACTGGCTTGGCTTTCGTGGTCGGCTCCGGTACGGGCTGCCCTGCCTCTTTGAGTGACTCAATGTAGAGTTCAATCGCTTCCCTCATCAATCGTTCCGTTTCTTCGAGGGTATCACCCGCTGCGACGCAACCCGGCAGATCAGGTGCGTAGGCTGAGTAGTTCTGACCAGCCCATTCGTAGATCACAAGATATTCTTTCACCGTTCGTCCTCCAGTTCAGCTTGTTTCCAAATGCTCTTAAGCGTGCCGGGCGCGAGGTCTTTGCTAGGATGCCCGGCCACGACCACAATGCCCTTCTTGACGGGATGCTTTAGTATTCGGTGGCTGCCACGTTGGCGGGCCACGTACCAGCCGTCTTCTTTAAGGCGTTTCAACACGTCGCGGACTTTCATTTCGAGTGTGCCTTTGCCATTCTAACGTTCACACTCCTCGCCTTCGCCAGCCGCTTGCGTACCAACTCCACAACCGCCTCGTACACCGCCCCCGTTCCCCTTCCTAACCATACTCCTCCTCTCCGGCCCAGATGGTGCGTTCGGCGTGTGCCAGCGAAGCTCGTATGAGGTCATGCAGGTCTTCCTCGTTCCAGGCGTCGCTCACGTCCACGGCTGTGCGTTTGCCGTAGCGCTCCTGCAAAAAGGTGATAAAATCGTACACCTCGGCCACCTTTTCGGTGGGCAAAGTGGACAACGCTTCAAGAATCCCTCTTGCTTGAGTGCGTGTCACCATCAGCGACCCCCATGCATAGCTCACGATCTCTAAACTCACTCGTGCCAGGTCAGCGTCAATGCTCTCGTTGTCCGCTCCCGTCGGATAACCGAGATTGACTGCCCCTGCGTGTCGCATTAGCCGCGCCAGAGCTTCGGCGCGTTCCTGCTCAGACAGTGCCACCCTTGGCGCGTACGCCCGAAGTCGTACCAGAATCCACTCCTCCAGTGGCAGCCCTGCTTTCTTCGCTACTTTTGCCAACGGCTCATATACGTTGTCTGGCAATTCCAGAGTCACAACTGTGCTCATGGTTTCTCACCTCCATTTTTCTTCTCACACACTCCTCGCCTTCACCAACCTGTTCTTCACCAACTCCACCACCGCCCGGTAAACCTCCAATTGTTCCTCCTCCGTCAGCCCCAACGCCTCGAAGACCACCTCGTCCAGTGCCCGCCTGTCGGGGAGCACCTTGTCCAGCGAGACGTCCTCAGGGTGGATGTTGCTGTAGTCGCGGTTGGGCTTGGGAAGGCCGAGTTCTTCGAAGATGTTCTTGATTTCACGGGAGGCCATCCGCTCAAAGGCAGTAAGAATGCGATCGCGCTGCGATAGTGTGAAGCCAGAAGAGCTTAACACTGGGAATTGGAAGCGTAAGTCTTCCACCAGCACACGGACAGCACCTCCTCCCAAGCCCCTACGTCCGAGTACCTCTATCATTAGCCACCAAGGCGTGCTATTGAGTGTAGCGCACAATGGGTCTGTGGAATGTTCATCAAATGGAGTTATGCCATGAAAGTTATGTGTAAAAGCCACAGGTTCCAGGCAGCGATGGCATATGTGTTTGTCGCCCCGCAAATCAACCCAGAGAATGGGTGCGTAGACCAATTGCTTCTTGACCCATTTCTCAAGCTTCAACAAGTAACACGTATCAGCGCGCCTTAGTGGAATCCTTGTCACATCCTTCGGCGATTTTAGAACATCAGCTACTTGGCCATCTGGAACCCCGATAGACTTGCTACTCATTAGCCGTGTGTTCTGTCCTTGTCTTGACCATGAGACCGTAAGCACCTCAGCCACGTCACCCAGCCGCACCAGTTTGCCCTTGCCCTTCTCCAGAATGGTGAAGAAGATGTCGGGTGCACGCAGGTATTTGCCGCCCCATTTGTTGCCCTGGTAGCGGGCGGCGGCTTTGCGCACCTCACCTTTCCTCCCCACAGCAAGCCCCTCTTCGTGAAGCTCACGCTGCTGGCGAGCGATGACGCGAAATTCGGGGCGCACGAGCCGGCCCGTCGCTTCCTCTATCTCCTGAAAGACGACGGGCGAGAGCACCTCCTCGAAGGGCACTTTGAACATCACGAAGCGAGCGGTCTTGTCCAGACCCACAGCACGCCGGTCATCAGGCGGGCCAAGCAGGGCGATGATGGTGTTCACGTCGGCCTGCGCAAAAGACCGCTTGGCCTCGTTGTCCAGAATCATCTTCACGTGGCCATGTTTCAGCAAGAACTCCTGCAAGTCCTTCCCGTAGCCCACGTCCAGCCACGAGTTGGAGGTGATGAAGCAGAAGGAGCCATTCTCGCTCAGCAGCGACAGGCCGTGCAGGTAAAAATAGACATACAGGTCGCTATTGCCGTCGAGTTTGCGGAACTTCCCCGACGTCGGCTTGTAGTCGAAGAAATGCGGATAGGCGAGGGCGACGGACCCACGGAGTTTCTCCTTGTACTCCTTCTTAACTTTGCGCCACTCCTCAGGCTCGTAGTCGTCCTCGCTCTTTCCGGGAGGGGCTATTTTCCGAGTCTGCACATAGGGCGGGTTGCCCAGCACGACGTCGAAGCCGCCCTTGTCACCCTCGAAAATCTCCACGAAGGCGATGTCCCAGACGAAGGGCACGCTCCCGGCTGTGGTGAGAGCCGGGCGAGCGCGGGCCACCTGCTCGCGTTCGGTTTGCAGGTGGTCGCGCTCGCGTTCCAGCGTGACGCGATCCAGCCTCATTTGCGTGTCTTGTACCTCGCCGAAGAGATTGACCTGGGGGCGCAGGGCATCAGCGATCTCCTTCAAACGCTCGTCTATGGCCTTGGCGCGGGCATCTAGGATATCGCGGAACAGTTGTAGTTCGGCTTGCTGCAACTGCTCCTCGGTTAGG
>CAZRSI010000292.1:0-2869 GCA_964602575.1 uncultured Anaerolineae bacterium | reverse complement strand
AGAAGAGGGGATATTGGGGGGACACCCCCCACACCCCCCGACCTGCTGCGCAGGCCCGAACAACGGATCAGCAGGATTAACGGATCAGCTGATTTGATTGATGAGCAATCATTTGTGTCAACTTAAGCTCTGAGCCCGTCGCCGGGGCGGCCCCGGGACGGGCCTTTGAGCCTTAAGTTGACACTGATGGATGAGCAATCCGTAAATCCTGCAAATCCGTGTTCTCACCTCACCAACTCTCTCAAAATCACCACCGCCGCCTCTTTGTCCAAAGGCTCGTTGTTGTTACCGCATTTGGGACTCTGGATGCAGGAGGGGCAGCCGGCCTCGCAGGGACACTCCTCGATGGCCGACAGGGTGGCCCGCCATAGCTCCTCCAGCATCTCGAACCCTTTCTCGGCGATGCCCACGCCGCCAGGGAAGGCATCGTAAATGAAAATCTGCGCCTTGCCCGTGTCCGGATGATTGGGAGTGGAGAGGCCGCCGATGTCCAGCCGGTCGCACATGGCGAACAGGGGCAGTATCCCGATGGCAGCATGCTCCAGGGCGTGCAGGCCGCCGTGGAAGTGCAACCCACGGTTGGACACGCGGCGAGCGATCTCCGGCGGCACTTCGAACCAGAGGGCCTTGGTCTCGTAGGATTGAGGCGGCAGGTCCAGGTACTCCACGCTCAACACCGTTTCGCTGAACTGCTGCTTGCGGGTGTAGCCAATGACTTGCTGGGTGACCCGGACCTGGCCGAAGAAGGCAGTGGTGGTGGGAAACTCTTTATGCCTGAGAGAGCGCACGATGCTCACGTCGTTGAGTTCGCGGGGCTGGGTGTAGTAGTCCACATCCACCGGCCGCAGACAGGCCACCTGAGCCTCCAGGTCCAGGTCAGTGACCAGGTAGGACTCCCCCTGGTGCAGATAGATGGCCCCAGGGTGCACCCGGTAGAGGGCCGAGGACGCCTCGATCTCCTCCAGGGTCTGGTATCCCCGCGATTCATCCAGGAGGGCGAAACGCGAGCCCGAAACGGAGCGCAGGTTCACCTCCTGAGCCGGGTAGCCCCAACCCATGTAGTACCAACGCTCGCCCCGATAGTCCAGGATGCCTTTGCGCTCCAGGTTGATCATCGCCTCCACAAAGCCAGGGCCGAAGAGGGATTCGTCGTCGCTGGTGAGGGGCAGCTCGTGGGCCGCGCAGGGCAGGTGCTTCTCCAAGATGTAGACGTTGTCAGGGGCGATGAGGGCGTTTTCGTGGGGGCGTCCGAAGAGTTCCTCCGGGTGGCGCATGAAGTACTGATCCAGCGGGCTATCCAGGCCGATGAGTATGGAGAGGGACTCCCTCACACCTCTCCCGGCCCGCCCGGCCTGCTGCCAGGTGCTGGCAATGGTGCCGGGGTAGCCTACCAGCACGGTGGCGTCCAGGCTGCCCACGTCCACTCCCAACTCCAGGGCGCTGGTGGCCGTCACCCCTAGCAGTTTGCCGCTGAACAGCTCCCGCTCGATCTGACGACGCTCTTCGGGGAGATATCCCGCCCGGTAGGACTTGATCAGGGGGACGAGTTCAGGGTCCTTTTCCTCCAGAACCCCGCGGGCGTAGCGGAGGATGAGCTCGGCCACCTTGCGGGCCTTGGTGAAGGTGATGTTGCGCACCCCCTGGCGGGCCATCTCCACGAACAGGTCGGTGGCCTCGGAGTTGGCGCTGCGGCGGGTGGTACGCGCCCGGTCGAGGAAGGGCGGGTTCCACAGCACGAATTCCTTGGCTCCGCTGGGCGAGCCGTCGTCGTCCACCACCAGGGTGGGAACGCCGACCAGCCGCTCAATGTGCTCGCCGGGGTTGGCTATGGTGGCCGAGCAGCAGATGAATTGAGGGTTGGCCCCGTAGAAGCGGCAGATGCGGCGCAGCCGGCGGAGGACGCAGGCCACCTGCGAACCAAATACTCCCCGGTAGACGTGGGCCTCGTCAATAACCACATACTTGAGGTTGGCGAAGAAGTGGGCCCAGAGGGTGTGGTTGGGCAGGATGCCCAGGTGGAGCATGTCGGGGTTGGTGAGGATGATGGCGGCCTCCTTGCGGCGGCGGGCGCGGGTGGATTGCGGGGTGTCACCGTCGTAGGTGCCGAATTTCACCTCTCGCAGGTTGGGCCGGGTCAGCTCCCGCAGGGAGCGGAGCTGATCCTGGGCCAGGGCCTTGGTGGGGAACAGGTAGAGGGCGCGGGATCGCCAATCTTTGATGACGGCCTCCAGGACCGGCACATTGTAGCAGAGGGTCTTGCCGCTGGCAGTGGAAGTGGCCACCACCACGTTCTGGCCAGCCCGGACGGCGTTGATGGCCTGGGCCTGGTGAGTGTAGAGCTTCTCCGCACCCACTCGCTGGAGGGCCTCTTGCAGGGAAGCTGGCAGGGGCCTATCCAGCCGCCCATAGCGTGCCGGCCTGGCAGGGATATGCTCCACGTGGACGATCTGGCCCTTATAGAATCGCTGTCGCTTGAGATGGTTGATGAAATCGCTGGCTCTCATCAGGCTTAGTACAGAGTTGCACAAGTTTGTAGCGATATTGTTTGCTCGCGCCGGACCTTAGTCTGGCGATCTTTCCAGAGCATGGTCACGTTTACCCCACGATTCAAGGGACGGACTAAATTTCACAGGGAGACTATCGCTTAGTTTAGGTGCAGCCAAAGCAAAGTTAATTTTACCACGAAAATGCAGAAAAGGCGACTGAGCCTCCGCCCGCTGAGCAGGTTTAGGTAGCGCAGATTGCCCTTCACATCCGGAAGGTTTTTGCGAGTTTGACTAATTGGGCCAATGTGTGTATAATATATTTGGATTTAACTTAAAGATAATCCTCGGTAGCTCAAGTGGTAGAGCGGCCGGCTGTTAACCGG
>CAZRSI010000291.1:0-2872 GCA_964602575.1 uncultured Anaerolineae bacterium | reverse complement strand
TGCTGCGCAACGCCGTGGATTACGGCAACGGGCCGCGCGACCAGCGAGAGGCGATGGGCAAACCGCGGCGGGGTACCATCTGCTTACGAGCTGCTCAGAGAGGGAACACTATTGTGCTGGAAGTGACCGATGATGGGGTGGGTATTGACTTGGAGGCCGTCCGGCGAGCTGCCGTGGAGCGGGGACTGCGGACGGAACAGGAGGTCGCCGGATTGGGTCAGCAGGAGACGTTGGAACTCATCTTCCTCTCCGGTCTATCCACTCAGGCTCGGGTGACGGAGCTCTCTGGCCGGGGCGTGGGGCTGGACGTGGTGCGCGAGAACCTGGAGCGGTTGCATGGCCTGGTTCGGGTGGATACGGCTCCCGGCCGGGGCACTACCTTCACCCTGACGCTGCCCCTAACCCTGGCCACCAGCCAGGTGCTGCTGGTAGAGGTGGCGGGCCAGCCGGTGGCCCTGCCCACCACTGCGGTCACGCGCATTCTCCAGGTGGACCCGGTTGAGATCAGTCAGATGGAGGGCCAACCAGCCATTGCCCTGGATGGGCGGCCATTGCGGCTGACGTCTCTGGCCCAGATACTGGAGCTGCCGTCGGCGGAGGCCGCCCTGGCCCCTGGAGAGAAGATGCCCGTCGTGGTGGTGGGTGTGGCCGAACGGCGGATTGCCCTACGGGTGGACCGGCTCCTGGGTACCCAGGAGGTGGTCATCAAGAACCTCGGCCGTCAACTCAGGCGGGTACGCAATGTGGCTGGGGCCACCATTCTGGGCACCGGGCAGGTGGTGATTGTGCTCAACGTGGCCGACCTGATGAAGTCGGTCCTGGCCAGCCCAGCGGTCGTTCCATCTCTGCCAATGGAAGTTCGCGAGGTAGCACGCCGTCGCGTACTGGTGGTGGACGATTCCATCACTACCCGCACCCTGGAAAAGGACATCCTGGAGAACGCTGGCTACCAGGTGTTGGTGGCTGCCGACGGCGAAGAGGCCTGGGCCCTGGTGCAAAGCGAGCCTCTGGATGCCGTCGTGGCCGACATCGCCATGCCCCGCATGGATGGCTTCGTCCTCACGGAGAAGATCAAGCAGGATGAACGCTTCAAGGAAATGCCGGTGATCCTGGTTACCTCTCTGGAATCACCGCAGGACAAGATCCGGGGACTGGAAGCCGGCGCCGATGCCTACATCACCAAGAGTACCTTCGACCAGACAGAGTTGCTAGAAACATTGGAGAGGCTGATCTGATTCCAAAATGGAGTTGCCATGATTCGAGTGCTAGTTGTGGATGACTCGCCGACACTGCGTTATCTCATTCGGGCGATCCTGGAGAGCGATCCGGAGTTGCAGGTGGTGGGCGAGGCGCGCAATGGCGAAGAGGCCATCGCCCTGTGCGAGAAGCTCCAGCCAGATATCATCACCATGGACATACGCATGCCGCGCATGGATGGCTATGAGGCCGTGTGCCGCATCATGGCCGAATGGCCGCGGCCCATCCTGGTGCTCACCAGCACGCAGTCGGACATTGAGCTGGGGGTCAGCTACAAGGCTATTGAAGCTGGGGCCATCATGGTCATGGGCAAGCCCCACGGCCTACCCGGCGCCGACCCGGAGGCGGACCAGCTCATCGCCACGGTCAAGGCCATGGCCGAGGTCAAGGTGGTGCGCCGGCACTGGTGGCTGCGCAAAGAGACGCCGCAGCCACCTCGGAGGAAACCCCGCCCCAGAGCACCTCAGGGCCCGATACGGCTCATCGCCATGGGCGCATCCACCGGCGGCCCCCCGGCTTTGCAGACTATCCTCGGCCAGCTTCCCGCCGACTTGTCGGTGCCCATCGTTGTCACCCAGCACATGAGCCCTGGATTCATCGGCGGCCTGGCCCGCTGGTTAGACGAGACCACACCGTTGCGGGTGAAGGTGGCTGACGTCGGCGAGCCCCTGCGGCCGGGCACGGTCTACCTGGCCCCCGATGACCGGCACCTGCTGGTCACCCAGGCCGGCCTGGCTTGGCTCTCCTCGTCGCCGCCGGTGGACGGACACCGCCCCTCGGTGACGGCGCTGTTCGAGTCGGTGGCACAGAGCTGCGGGGCGGCCGCCGTGGGCGTGCTGCTCACTGGCATGGGCGACGATGGGGCACGGGGGCTGAAGGTGCTGCACGACGCCGGCGCCTACACCATCGCCCAGGACGGGGCTACCTGCGTCGTCTTCGGCATGCCCAAGGAGGCCATCGCCCTGGGCGCCACCGAGGAGGTGCTGCCCCTGGAGCAGATCGCCGGCCGGCTGGTGGAGCTGGTGACGGTGACGAGCGGGACGCGGTGACGCGGAGAGGGGAAGACGGGATTAGGAGCGGTCTCACCCGTCCAAAGCGGCTCAAGGGATGTCCCGACCTGGAGGAGGATATGATTCGAGTATTGGTTGTGGAGGATTCTCCCACGGTACGCCAGCTCTTGGTTTCTCTGCTGGAGGCGGACCCTGAAATCCGCGTGGTGGGGGAGGCCACCAATGGCAGGCAGGCGGTGGAACTGGCGTCGCAGTTGCATCCCGACTTGATCACCATGGACGTGGTCATGCCCGACATGGACGGATTGGAGGCCACGCGGCGCATCATGGCCCAGCGCCCCACCTCTATCCTTATTGTCACCGCCCACATCGACTCGCCTGAGTTGAACATAGCTTTCGAAGCTCTAAAAGCCGGCGCCCTGGATATTGTGGCCAAGCCCCGTGTTTTGGGTGAGGAACTACCCGGCGATTGGGGACGGGAACTGGTAGCAAAGGTAAAAGCGCTGGCTAACATTTATGCATGAAAAAGTAACTACTCAGCCTATGCTCACAGCGGACCTTAGTCCGCTGCCTTGCGGCGACGACCAGCGCTCAAAACCGTGAAA
>CAZRSI010000290.1:0-2891 GCA_964602575.1 uncultured Anaerolineae bacterium | reverse complement strand
GCGAAAAGCCAGATCATCATCAGGGCGAACCACGGGAGGAAAACCGTATACAACGTCACGCCGGTTATGGTGGCCGCATATTCTATGATTCCTCCTCGCCGCCAGGCCAGGATCTTGCCGGTGACAAACCCAGTCCAAAAAGCAACAATGTTTGCCGTGACGAACAGGACGAATGTACGCGGTAGCCGTTCTTTTATGATATCTATCACTGGCCTAGGATACTCCTGGAATGAGACTCCCAGGTTGCCCCGATAGAAGTTTATAATATATCTGGCCATCCGTTCCAGGGGTGGGCGGTCCAGTCCCAATTCAGCCCTCAATCTTCGGACCTCGTTGGGAGGAATATCCGGAGCCAGAGTCAGAAGATCGGCGATGTCGCCGGGCTGGGCATCAATCAACAGATAGGTGAGTACCTGGAACAATAGCAAGGTGATTATCATCTGCAACACACGTTTGCCCAAGTATTTCCACATATTTGTACCTTTCGCTCTCCTCTTGATGCATGAAACTAACTATTGTAACGTTACGTTACATTCGTAGGGAGCGGATGGGATATCCCGCCCGCTCCCTACGCGCGTTGTGTCAACCACACCTCAGACAACCCAAAACCGTTACTTAAACAATGGTTGAGTATCCGTCTGGAACCCTGCTGCGTCTACAATCCCGCTAAGAACCTCGGTGTAGGGGAAGATGAGGTTATCGCGGGCCAGGTCGTGCACCTGCTTGTAGAAGAGAGGGATGTATGGTCGCTGGTCAGCAAGCATGACCTGCATTTCGAAGACCAACTCGCGGGCCCTTTCCAGATCGGAGGTGCTCATGAACTCATCCACCAGGGCATCGTACTCTGGGTTGTTAAAGCCGGGTGTATTGAAGTTGCCGGACACGGCAGTATCGTTGCGGCTGTGCCAGAAGGACTCGTAGTAGTCAGGGAAGGCGGGGTTGCCCAGGCTCCAGCCCAGGATGTACATATCGAAGTCGGCATCCACGAACACAGGGCCAAGGATGGTATTGAAGCCCGTCAACTCGGACTTAACAGGCATGCCCAGCTCACGAGCCCACTCTGAGATCCACTGGTTGAAGGTGGCGCGGATGGGGTCGTAGGCCGGGCCAGGGCCGAGGATGGTGAGTTCGGGCATCGGTTCGCCATTGGGCATGGTGAGACCCTCGCCAGGGACGACGTCCATCAGATCGTCGCTCCACTCGGGCTCCTTTGTCCAGCTCCAACCCGCATCCTTCAGCACCTTGACGGCCATCTCCACCCGCTCCGCTCGCGACAGGCCAACATAGGGTTTGGGGACATCGGGGTTGTGCCAGAATACGTTGCCGGGTGGCATGGTGGAGTACATGGGGAAGACGACACCCTGCAGGACGTTATTGACCACGAACTCCTTGTCAATGATGATGTCGAAGGCCTGGCGGAACTCGTACTCTGACATGGGGTACTTGCGCATATTGAAGGCCAGGTAGAACATGCCGTAGTCGGCATTGGTGTAGGTTACAATGCCCTCGCCCTTCTCTGCCTGCTCACGCAAGCCGCGCGACAGCCCCAACGGGTTCAGCACGAAATCCACCTCGCCGTTGGCCAAAGCCAGGAAGGCCGCATCCTGAGAGCCGTAGACAGACATGATAACGTTGGGGGCGTAAGGACCTTTGGTAAACCGCAAAGTCTCCGTACCCGTGGCGTCACCGTAGGCCTGCCAGACCCTGCCGCTGGGATGGATGAGCATCCAGGTGCCATCATCATACTCCACAACCTCAGCACCCTTGAAGTAATAGCCAGGGTTCTGGGTACGCTGGACGAAGGCGCCTGGCTCCCACTTGTCAGTGATGTAGCCGCCGAATGTAGGTACGCCAGTTGGGTCGGCCTCGTACAGGGTCTTGCGGGCGTTCTCAAACAACTCGTCGTAGGCGGCCCATTCTTCGCAGGCAGCCTTGTCTTCATCGCTCAGATCCTCGGCCTCGCAATCCTCCGGCCGTGCCACCTCAGGCTCCGTGGCGCCCTCGATGAAGCTGTAGGCCTCGGCCACCACGTCTTCCCAGAAGTGCTTGGGCATGATGGGAGCCAGAGCCACGCCGGCCTGCCAGGTGCCCAGGCTGGGCTTCTCGTGGAACGTATACTTCACCGTGTAGTCGTCCAAGGCCTCAGCATCCACCTCAACGCCCATCGGTGCACACTGGTTCGGCCAGTTCTGGGTCAGCTTGAGGTCCTTGCATGTGTTGTGGGTGAAGACCACATCGTGGGCGGTGACGGGTTCGCCGTCGCTCCACTTGGCGTCATCCACCATCTCGACCGTGATGGTCCAGACGTCGCCCTCCTGCACAGGCTCGACGATCTCCTTGGCCAATGCTGGCACGAAATCGAACCGCTGATCCGAGAGGGTATACAAACTCGGCGCATAGCCAGTGAGCACGTAGTCGGTCCATACAGAGCTGCCAGGGCCTAGGTAGTTCCAGTAATTCAGCGACTTCGGATCCTCGAAGATCCCAATGCGGTAGACGTCACAGCACTTGCCAGCTTTCTCAACCTCAGGAGCTGGCGTGGGTGTGACAACCACCTCTACCCTAACTTCTTTCTCGACCACCACGGTCCTGACGACCTCTTTCTCAACCGGCACTTCCTTCTCGATCTCGACCGGTACCTCCTTCTCGACCACCACGGTCCTGATGACCTCTTTCTCGACCGGCACCTCTTTCTCGATCACCACAGGGGTCGGCTGAGCACAGGCCGAGAGGATCGTGCCAGCTATTGCCAACAAGGCAATCGGAATCATCCACTTCTTGGAAAACATTTCCTCCTCCTTAAGTTTGCCTACACTTAAAAACTGTTAATCAAGATTGGAAACGGGAAATCCTTCCCCTCATGGCTTTGTGAACCCGTTTGATCACCTCCT
>CAZRSI010000289.1:0-2910 GCA_964602575.1 uncultured Anaerolineae bacterium | reverse complement strand
GACGTTGGCCAGGGCCTGGTATCGCTGGCGGTATTGGCTCACCTTGTCGGGGAGGTTCTCCGCGGCGAGTTCGAGGTTCAGGACGAAGTACTTGCCCTTGGGACCAACGGTGTCCTTGGCTGTGAAACGGGTGAGGAAGGCGAACGGAGGACGCTTCTTGTGAGCCAGCAAGGAGTTGTACCGCTTGACGGAAGGAACGCTGGTACGCAGCGCCCCCACGAGACACAGGGAGTCATCGCGTGGGTCCAGGCAGATCAGGGTGTAGCCACGAGAGCAGTCCGGTGGCTCCCCGTTGGGTCCCCACTGTGAGAACTCGCAGTCCAAGCACGACTGGCCGCTGGTGGAGAAGTATCCGTTGCGACTGATGCACACCAGGTTGCGCTCGTCGTCGAATCTGGCACGCGAGGGGGTGACCTTGAGGACTACCAGTTCGAGGTAGTCACGGATCTCTCCGGTGAGGTTGTTGTTGAACTGGCCGGGCTTTCCCTCGATGGTGGACGAGTACTGGACAATGCGCCAGCGGGGGAGGATCAGGTCCTCCTCCATGGTCAGATCCTCCAGGCCTTCGATGGTCAGGGTGTGCCTGGGCACCAGCATCGTCTGGCGTGAGGCGGTATGGATTAAATCTGTTCGTTGGTTCATGATGTGACCTCCTTTCATGTCTGTAGTAGTGAGATGGAAGTATCAACACTTAAAAGATATTGTACCACAAATGAATGCAGAGCGCAAGCTCTGAGAAGGTGGTAAGTTTAAAATATTCGGATACAAATGTCTATGAGATATTGACATTCTGGCTGAGTGGTGGTATAATTCCAGCCAGGAGGTACGACATGTTGAAAGACAGTGACGAGAAACGGTCTCTCGGAGACAAGCTACTGGATCTGGTGGAACGCAGTGTGATCTTTCAAGGCATTCTGGTGGTCATGATTGCAGGCACTTATTGCTACATCGTGGCTGTGGGTGGGCAGCCTCCGGACGCCCTGGTGGATCTGCTGCAAATCATCGTCGGCTTCTTCTTCGGAGCGAAATCTGCGGTGAACGCCGCCGCCGATGTGCGCAGATACCTGACACAGTTGGGTCTGGAACGGCGGCAGGAGAAATAGCCCTGGTCGCCGGGCCTGTGGAAGCCTGGCCTACCCCACGGGTCTGGCGGCCGGGCCTTTCTGAGGTGGGCCAGTGAGTGAAACCGAGCTTCTGGTGGCCCGCGAGTATATCTCGCGCGTGCCGGCTCTCCTGGAGGGCGCGAAGAGCTCGATCCAGGTGGTACAGTTCGTCATGCAACTGAAGGGGAAGTCAGCTAAAATGTCTTCCCGTGAATTGGGCATCAAGCTGGCAGCCAAGGCCAGGGACGGGGTTCGCGTTCAGGTTCTCCTCAACTCCGCCGGCGGCGGGTGGCGAGCTCCGAGCCTGAACCGCCAGGCTGCCCAGTGGCTCAGAGAGCGCGGTGTGGAGGTGCGCACCCTGGGATCCAGCCGAACGTGCCACGCCAAAATGCTCATCATTGACGGAAAGGTGGCCATCGTGGGCAGCCACAACTGGACGCCGTATGCCCTGGAACGGAACTTCGAGGTGTCAGTGCTGGTGCGCGAGCTGACTTGCGTGAGCAGGCTCACAGGCCACTTCGAGGATCTCTGGAAAGTATCCAAGCCCTTGGTGGGGTGAGGGCAATGACCACGCAGTTGCATCGGGAGTTGATGACCCTGGCGCAGAGGATGAGAGAGGAGGGCCGAGAGGACTTGTGCCAGTGGATTATGCGGCACGTCGCGGAAGAACAACGAGCCTCCAAACGGCGGGTGAGGGAGCCGAAGGTGCCGGTAATGCTGACCAGGACGGGCCAGAGGGCCTGGGTTCCGAAACGGCTGGTAGAGGAGGCTGAGGAGGAGTGAGACAATGCGGGTGAAGCCCTGGGAGGAGGTTGACCTGGAAACCCATTGGGGCTGGCTGAACGTGCTGGACAGGGTGGTCCTGGACGTGGGGGCGGATTACGGCTCGACGGCTGACTTCTTCCTGGGACGGGGAGCTCGTGAGGTGATCGCTGTCGAGGGGGATGAGCGAACCTTCAGGCGGCTGAAGGCCCTGGCTGAGAGGGGGGAGGGTCTGAAAGCCGTCCACATGCGCATCTCGTCGGTGGCCGATTGGAAGGAGCTCCTGATGACGTACCCGGCCCAGGTGGTGAAGGTAGATTGTGAAGGCTGCGAGGGCTTCCTTCTGGACCTGGATGACCATCTGTTTGGCAAACCAGAAGCCTGGGCGGTGGAACTGCATTGCAAAGAGCAAGCTGAGAGGTGGGGAAACGCCTATCCCTGGGGCGGGGTGGGAACGCTCTGGATGCGACTGCTGGAGAGGCTCCTGGAGTGTGGGTACGAGGTCGTGAAGGACGTTGCCCACTGGACGGGACGGGTTGTATGTGGTGCGCGTGGGGACCTCCTCCTTCTGGAGAGGCCAGGTGACTCCGAAAGCGTTACGAGAGCAGTGATTCTGAGTGGACGGAAGGCTGAGGGAAAGCTGCTGGAGGAGTGCCTGGCCTCTCATGATGATGTGGAGTGTGGGGGTGAGGTACTGAAAGTACAGCCTCGGCTGGGCGTTCAGGCCCTGCGGGATTTCTTCGATGGCGTGAAGGCCAAAGTCGGGGTGTGCCGGCTGATGTATGATCACCTGAGCGATGTAACGGCTGTGTGGCTGCAGATGCACGAGGTGAAGGTCATTCATCTCGTGCCAGCAGACCTTCGCAGGGAGACGGCCTCAAGCGGTATAGGAAGGCGCGAGAGGCTCCAGGTTGAGCGCTTTCGATTCCTGTTCAAGACAGGGCCTTACCTTGAGGTCACTTACGAGGAAATGGGCCGGTGCGGGGGGATGGAGGGGGCGGAACTGCCTAAAGACCTTGAGCACAGACTCCTGCGGTTTCTTGAC
>CAZRSI010000288.1:0-2932 GCA_964602575.1 uncultured Anaerolineae bacterium | reverse complement strand
CCTTAGTCCGCCGCTGGACTAAGGTCCAGCGGGAGCAAAAAGACTTTTCGGATAGACACTTAGTCCGCCGCCTTAAGCGCTTAGGAGACCCGATTCTGTGCGCAGAAAGGTACGGGACTAGGGCCTACCCTGAGCGGAGCTGAAGGAGCCTACGTGAGCGGGGAAGAGCCGGAAAGTCCAGGACAGATTTCTAAACCAAAGGCCCGGAGGCTTATCAGCCTCCGGGCCTTTTACCTCAGGTGATTCCGCAGTTTGCGACTGCGGCTGGGGTGCCGAAGCTTCCTGAGGGCCTCGGACTCTATCTGGCGGATGCGCTCCCGAGTCAGGCCAAGCTTCTCTCCCACCTCTTTCAGGGTGTAACTGTAGCCATCCTGCAATCCGAAGCGGAGGCGCAGGATACGAGCCTCCCGTGGAGTCAGCGTGGAGAGGACCTCCTCCATGTCGTCGGCCAACAGATGCTGGGATATCACCTCCGAAGGAGTAGGGCTCTCGGTGTTTTCGATGAACTGCTCCAATTCACTCTCCTCGTCTTCACCCACAGGCGTCTCCAACGACAAAGGTTGCCGCAAAGCGGTCATCATCCACTCTACCTGGCGGGGCTCGATGTACATCTCCTCGGCGATCTCCTCCGTGGTGGGTTTACGCCCGTGGGTCTGCTCCAGCCTTTGCGCCGTCTTGTGGAGCCTGCGAATCCGGTCGCTCATGTGGATGGGTATGCGAATGGTGCGACCTTGCTCCGATAGGGCGCGGCTGATAGACTGCCTGATCCACCAGGTAGCATAGGTACTCAGCCTGGTGCCCCGCCGGTAATCGAATTTGTCAATGGCCCGGATCAAGCCCATGTTGCCCTCCTGAATGAGGTCCAGGAAAGGCACCCCATACCCTATGTATTTCTTGGCGATGCTAACCACGAGGCGGATATTGGCCTGGATGAGACGCTTACGAGCTTCCTCCCCCTCTTCGATCAGGCGTTCCAGTCTGGCTCTCTCCTCAGGCTTATGGCCATCTCGAGCCAACTCGTATTGGGCCCTTCGACCCTGCTCCAGCCGCTTGGCCAGCTCTACTTCCTCCTCCTGAGTCAGGAGAGGGATGTGGCTCATTTCTCTGAAGTACAGAGTAATTGCATCATCAGGCGCAACGCCACCCAATTCTATATCACTACCGTTACCATTCTCACCAATTTGCTCTTCCATTCTCCTCTCGGCTTCCTCATCACTATCGTACACTTCAATACCCTGGGCGTAGAGGTACGCGAAAAGATCATCCAACTGGGCCAGGTCTTCCTCCACCTCGGGGAAGACCTCCAGGATGTCATCCAGGGTGAGATATCCCTTCTCCTGTGCCTCATCCAACAACGATTGGATATCAGGCCATTTCTCTTTTAGCTCCAACTCCTCCATCTTCATCACCCCCACCCTCACGTTCTATTACCATACCAGGACAATCCCATTTACTTCATGGAGAAGGGAGTGGATGGAAATTTGCTCTGCGGAGTGCATACTACTGAGTACCGCTATCAGAGGGTATCTCTGGTATGGGCGCACGCGGGCTGATGCGACGCAGCTTGGCGATCAGCCGCTGGCGCTCCTCTGCAGTTTTGGCCTCCGTTATCCGCCGACGCAAGTAGCGAATCTTCCGCTTCCGCCGTTGGCGGCGACGCAATTTCTTTATGGGTGTCGTTGTCATGGTCGCTTTTCCTACCCTGTTGATGATGTCTCTGGCGTGGCCTCAGGCGTTGGCGTGGGCGGCAGCTCGATGAAATCCTTGCGCCCTCTTTCCACAAAGGCCTTGATCAGATAGTCCGATACGTAAACGTAGTAGGGCGATTCGGAGGACTTGACTACATAGCTGTTTTCCTCTTCGTTCTTCGCCCCCACCAAGAGGCTGTAGGTCTTCACATTCCCCTCGCTGTCCTTGGTCTTTACAGTGACCATAGCGTTGGGTTCTTTCAAACCGTAGTCATCCTTCTCGGTCTTACCCAGCGGATAGCGCATCCGCAGGGAGACAAGGCGATTGACCATGGATATCACGTTGTTTTCTTTGAATTTCTCATCGGGAGCCAGGTCTTTCATTGCCCACTTGCCAGCCTCATCCTTCTCAAACTCGAATCGCCCATTCTGATTCTCCACCGTCATAGCCACGACCTGGTCCTTCGGCACCGAGAAGTAGACGGTATTTATCCAGAGAGAGGCGCTTGTGCTGGCATCAGAAAGCGTCAGGTTCCTGGTCAAGTAGACCTCGTCCTGTTTATCGGCGCGTACGTGACATGTCCCGTACCGCGGCGCCGTGCCCAGATAGAGCGTATGGGTAGTGCCATCGGCCAGTTCAAACACGATTCGGCGCTCGAAGTCGTCTTCGGCCACCTTGAGACGTTTGTGGCTGGCACGCGTCTTGGCCACCAGGCGATCGGTCGTCAGTCCCACGATTTTCTCCAAGAATTCGGGCACTTTCTTCTCTTGAGTGGGGTAATCATCGGCTTCCGGCAACACCCACTTGTCCATGTTCTTGGCCAGTTGAATCTGGTCACCACTGGTACTGGTGATGGTCAGGCGGACGATTTGGTCCGCTTCCACGTCAGGAAAGAGAGGTTCGCCCCTAACGAGCGAGGCGGCCGGTCGGGGCCATAGCACAATGGCCACCACTATGAGCTGTAATGCCAGAACACCAGCCAGGATCTGATTCGTTCGATTCATAATTGTCCTCCTATAACCATCGAGGCTTTGGAAGTTTCGGAAGTGGGATCATTTGACCAAGGGCATGGGCTTCTCGCTGCGCTGTCGAACGTTCCACACCACGCCGATGCCGATCAAGGCCAGCAGGGCCACGGCGTAGTTGAGGCCCTCCCAGAAGGTCTCCTCGTCCCTTTCCATCGGCTTGAGCAGGCGGGCATAGGTGCCCCGCGAACGGATGCTGAGCAGGTCTTCATCCTCCA
>CAZRSI010000287.1:1567-2955 GCA_964602575.1 uncultured Anaerolineae bacterium | reverse complement strand
TGGCTGCATGGCCAGCCTGGGGCTTCCGGCCATACTGGGGCTATCCCTGGGCCTACGGCTTTGGGCGCCCCCGATGGGGGCTACGGGGCTTCTGGGGCCGGGGCATGGGCTGGGGAGGCCGCGGCTGGGGGCGCTGGTGGTAACTGATGACCACCTGGTCAAAGGCCGACTGATTAACTGACCAAGAAGGGAGGTGAAATGGGACACAGGCATCGTTGGTGGTACTATGCAACCGGGCTTCCGGGCTGGATGCGCTTCGGCTTCAGCCCTGGCTGGCTGGGCCGCAGCCCTACGGGGTTAGGCCCCTGCGCCGAGTATCTCATGACCGGACAGTGGCCTACGCCGCAGATGGCCGCTGCCTGGCAGGCCGGGCCGTGGGCGACTGGGGCTCTCGCTGCTGGGACTATGCCCTACGGCGCACCCGCACCTGGCACGATGTCCCCTGAGCAGGAGCTTTCAATGCTGAGGGACCAGGCGGAGGCGCTGAGGAGCCAGTTGGACCAGATCGCCAAGCGCATCGAAGAGCTGGAAAAGAAGTAATGCCCGGTGGCTCATAAGGAGGTCGGGGTGAGGGGGAGGGCTGGTTTGGGCCTGAGTTCCCACCCCGGAGATTCACGTTGGAAAGGAGGTTTTCAAAATGCCGTGGTTTGGAAGATGGTGGCCGGGCTGGGCATGGGGCTTCTATCCATGGTGGCCCCCTCGCTGGTGGGCTTACGGCGCGTGGCCATTTCAGCCCTACGCCGCGTCTCCCTGGGGCGTCTCGCCTTGGGGGGCATATCCGCCAGCGGTGGCTCCGGAGGCTGAGCTCTCGGCCCTCAGGGACCAGGCTCAATGGCTGAAGGAGCAACTGGACGCCATCAATGAGCGCATCGAAGAGCTCGAAAAGGAGGAGTAACGGTGAAGGTGAGGGGGATAAAAGTCGGGGCGGGTGAACGGAATCCGAACACTCGCCACCCGCCCCGAGCCCCCAACCTGCACAGTGGTCTGACAACCGGCAGGAGAGGTATAGCCAAATTATACTGCTAATGAGGAGGAATTGCAAATGAAGATCGTCGTCACATCCGATGGCACAGACCTGGACGCGCCGGCCAGCCCGGTCTTCGGGCGGTGCTCTACCTACATCTTCGTGGACACGGAGACCATGGATTTTGAGGCTGTTCCCAATCCGGCCATGTCCGCTCCGGGCGGGGCGGGAATCCAGGCAGCCCAGTTCGTTATCGAGCAGGGTGCACAGGCGGTGCTGACCGGGAATGTTGGCCCCAACGCCTACAATGTTTTCCAGTCCGCCGGCGTGCCCATCTACCTGCTCACGGGCGGGACGGTGAGAGAATCCGTCGAGGCTTTCAAGGCGGGGAAGCTTCAACCCGTAAGCGGAGCCAATGTCCAGG
>CAZRSI010000287.1:0-1467 GCA_964602575.1 uncultured Anaerolineae bacterium | reverse complement strand
ATGGGCCGAGGCATGGGTATGGGCCGAGGTGCCTATGGGCCTGGTGCCTGGGGGGCAACTCCTGCGCCGCAACCCACGCCGCCTGCCTCCCGCGAGGAGGAAATCGCGGCCCTGAAGCAGATAGCCAGCGACCTGCGCCAGCAGTTGGCTCAGATCATGGAGCGGCTCGATAAGCTAGAAAAGGGGAGCTAGAAATGCGCGTTGCGATCTCTGCTGACGATCCAAACGGCCTCGACAGCGTGGTCAGTCCCCACTTTGGACGCTGTCCTTACTACGTTTTGGTGGACGTGGAAGGTCAGGAGGTTAAGGCCGTCCAGGTGGTGGATAACCCTTACTACGGCCAGCACGCGCCGGGGGCGGTACCTGGTTTCATCCACAGCCAGGGCGTGAACGTGATGCTCACTGGCGGGATGGGCAGGCGGGCTATCGGCTTCTTCGAACAGTACGGTATCGAAGCAGTGACCGGCGCGTCGGGTACGGTGCGCCATGCCTTGAAATGCTACCTGGACGGCCAGCTACAAGGTGCCCAACCCTGCCATGAGAGCATCGAGCATGACCACGGAGAGCTTGCCCCTAGTCCTGCCGAAGGGTACGAGCGGGACGAGGTAGGCCGCCTGCGCGAAGAGGTTGAGATGCTGCAACAGCAGTTGGCCGAGGTGATGAAACGACTGAATAGGTTGCCGGTAGGTTGAAATGGCAGTGTTGAAGATCGTCACATATCCTGATCCTGTCCTGTTGAGCGAGGCGCAGGCAGTCCCCAGGGTCACCCGGCGGGTGCGCCGCCTGGCGCGCGACATGCTGGAGACGATGTACACTGCTTCAGGAGTGGGGCTGGCCGCGCCGCAGGTGGGCGTCCGACAGAGAGTGATCGTCGTGGACGTGGGAGAGGGGCCCATCACACTGGTGAACCCTGAGATCACTGCTGCTGACGGAGAGCAGGTGGGCCTGGAGGGCTGTTTGAGCCTGCCCGATCTGGTAGGCGAGGTGCGCCGGGCCGAGTGGGTGGTGGTGAACGGGCTTAATCGCCGTGGAGAGCCAATCGCTGTGGAGGGGGAGGGCCTGCTGGCCCGTGCCTTGCAGCACGAGATAGATCATCTGAACGGTATCCTGTTTATCGCCCGCCTTGAAGACCCCACGCGTCTCTGGAGGGTGAGTGAACTGAGCACAGCAGCTGAGAAGGAGGTTGTCCACATCTGATGGAGCAGTAGGAAAAGGTAACCGACTTTGACCGCCTGGTGGCGGAATTGCAGCAGATCATCGAACAGGAGCGGGCGCTCTATTCGGCCAAAGTCATTGAGGAGGCTTACACTCCCACAAACCTGGGCCGCATGGCCAGGCCAGATGCCTAGCGCTACGCTTTGGAAAGTTACTTGGTGGAGAAGTAGTATGGGGTATAGGGAAGGTGATAAACCGATGCTGACTATCGAGCTGGATCGTTGTGATGGTTGTGGAGATTGCATAGAGGTC
>CAZRSI010000286.1:0-2959 GCA_964602575.1 uncultured Anaerolineae bacterium | reverse complement strand
GGCTTCGCTGCGCAAGCCCTCGGCTTGCGCAAATCGGCTATTGGTGATAAACTATGAATAGGACTAGGAAGGGGGTTCCCATGTCTCCTCAGGCACTTTACCGTAAGTGGCGCCCTCAGACCTTCGACGAGGTGATCGGTCAAGAGCATGTGACCCACACTCTCAAGAATGCCTTGCCAAGCGGGCGTATCAGCCATGCCTATCTGTTTGCTGGACCTCGAGGCACTGGCAAGACTTCCATGGGGCGCCTCTTAGCCAAAGCGGTGAACTGTTTATCTACGGAGGATAACAAGCCCTGCAATCAATGCCGCATTTGTCAGGCTATCAACGAAGGGCGCATGTTAGACCTAATCGAGATAGACGCGGCATCCAATCGCGGAATTGATGAGGTGCGTGGCATCAGGGAGAAAGTGGGCTTTCGCCCCAACGAGGCCCGTTACAAGGTCTATATCCTCGATGAGGCCCATATGCTGACCGAGCCAGCCTTCAACGCCCTGCTGAAAACGTTGGAAGAACCACCGCCTCACGTCATCTTTGTCTTGGTTACTACAGAGCCTGACAAGATTCCATCCACTATCCGCTCCCGCTGTCAGCGCTTCGACTTCCGACGTATACCCCTCCAAGATATGATCAACCATCTTAGCTACATCGCTCAGGAAGAGGGCCTAATCGTGGAGCCAGCGGCATTGGAACTCATCGCCCGAAGCGCTACGGGAAGCCTCCGTGATGCGGAGAGCCTGTTGGATCAGCTCATGTCCTATAGTGATGGGAAGATCACCTTAGCGCAGGTTCAAGCGGTGTTAGGCACCGTCCCCTTTCAGGCTGTTGGGGAACTGGTGAATCATTTGATAGCCCGCGACGTGGCTAAGGGCCTCGATGTAATCAATCGGGTTATCGGAGACGGCGTTGACCCTCGTCAATTCAATCGTCAAGTGGTGGAGTACCTACGGCAGTTGCTGTTGATCAGTGTCGGCGAGGGTGTGAGTCCTGCCCAGATCACGCCCGAGACCCTGGGGGAGATGAAGAAGCAGGCAGGACGACTCCCAACCGAGGAGTTGGTCAGAGCTGTGAAGCTTTTTCATCAGGCCGAACTCGATCTCAAGGCCAGTTCGCAATCCCAATTGCCTATGGAACTGGCTTTTATAGAGGCCACATTTGGGGAGGAACCATCCTCGCCAACAACCCGTCCTCCTTCTAGAAGCGTTGCCAAAACCCATACGCGACCAGCAGAAGTTGCTCCATCCCGATCAGCCATGGACGATGAGCCAAGACCACCTGTCAAACAAAAGACAGAGAAAGAGGTACAAGCAGCTTCAGCAGGACCGGAGTTGACCCTGGATACCATCAATAGCCAGTGGAATCGCATTCTTCAGGAGGTGAGGCTCAGGAACCGCTCGGTCGAGGCTCTGCTCAAATCGTGTCGGCCTCTAAGCGTGGAAGGGCGAGGTATCGTATTGGGCTTTTACTATCCTTTTCACAAGGAGAAGGTCGAAGAACCTCAAAACAAGGCCCTGGTTGAGAGCGTTGTCAGTCAGGTTGTGAACAGCACGTGTCACATCCGGTGCGTGCTCTCACCCAAAGCTGAGTCACAGGCACAGCGGACTCCAGAGCCGCCCAAGAAAATGCGGGAAGGCACTGGAGAAGTATCCAAGGACAAATACTCATCAATTGCCGATGATCCCCTTGTACAAGAGGCAATAAGCAAATATGGAGCTCAGGTAGTAAGCATACACGAGTAATCTATAAGCAAAGCGAGCCTCTTGTGTTCACACCAGGTAAGGAGTTAGGAAAGTGGCCAAAAGAAAAAAGAGCTTCAGGCCCAAAGGTGGCCCAGCGGATATAATGCGGCAGGTTCAGAAACTTCAAGAGGAAATGCTGCAAGCCCAGGAAGCTTTGGCTGAAGAGACCATAACTGCCACCGTCGGGGGCGGGGCCGTTACCGTGGTGATGACAGGGCAGCAGAGGGTTAAATCCATCTCCATCGCTCCTGAAGTGGTGGACCCCGATGATGTGGAAATGCTAGAAGACCTGGTCACCGCAGCAGTAAATGAGGCTCTAGAGAGGTCACAGGAGTTAGCTGCGGAGCGATTGGGAGCCCTCACCGGTGGGTTGCGCATCCCTGGATTGATGTGAGGTGGAAGACAAACCCTGAGGGTCTTGGAAATCCTTGGGGTTTTGGAAGGAGTAGTCGGACGTGCAAGTTGCTCCTGAGCCTGTAACTAGGCTTATCGAGGAATTCAGCCGGCTGCCGGGCATTGGTCCCAAAACAGCCTCGCGCCTGACCTTTTTCTTGTTGAGGGCTCCTGCTGAACAAGCCATCTCGCTGGCCGAGGCGTTACGGCAGTTAAGGGAACGCATCACTTTTTGCTCTATCTGCTTTAACATCACCGAGGAGGACCCCTGTCCCATCTGTCGAGATGAGGGACGGGATCGGTCCATCGTTTGCGTGGTAGAGGAGCCTTTGGATGTGCTGGCTATCGAGCGGACGGGGGAGTACAAGGGTTTATATCACGTCTTGCATGGCACGATTTCGCCCATGGAGGGCATTGGCCCCGAAGACTTGAAGATTCAGGAGTTAATCAGACGCCTGCGCACCGAGCCTGTAGAAGAGGTGATCCTGGCTACCAATCCCAGTTTGGAGGGCGAGGCCACGGCTATGTACATACACCGCCAGTTGATGCCTCTGGGCGTGCGGGTCACCCGTCTGGCGCGCGGGCTGCCGGTGGGCGGCGACCTGGAGTATGCCGACGAGATGACCCTCGCCCGGGCTCTGGAGGGGCGACGAGAGATGTGAATAGTTGGGAAATATAAATGCCCATCTCACCGGAGACGGGCATTGCCTGCGATTCATCAGGGTGAGCGATGGGATTCGAACCCATGATCTCCTGGGCCACAACCAGGTGCCTTAGGCCACTCGGCTACGCTCACCATAAATTGTGATTTAATTTTACCACAAAAT
>CAZRSI010000285.1:0-2985 GCA_964602575.1 uncultured Anaerolineae bacterium | reverse complement strand
GGCTGAAGATGGGTATTTCAAGGTGCGGGCGATTTTGGAGTGAGCGAGATTTCACACCTGAGCAGGTCAATGAGGCAATTGACCAAGCGACGGAATTCGTGGGAGTGATCGAAAGTTTACTGCCCTCTCTGTTGGAGAACTAGTTTGGAGTTATACGAACTGACCGTTCACGAAGCTCATGAATTGCTGAGAAAAGGCGAGATTTCAGCCGTCGAATTGACCCAGACCCTCATTGATCGTATCTTGGAGGTTGACAATCAGGTCAAAGCTTATCTCACCCTCACTCCCGAATTGGCTCTGGAACAAGCTGAGCAGGCTGACCATCGCATCGGAGCCTGGCGAGCAGGGCAAGTTGGCAACCTCGACCCCCTGACCGGTATCCCCCTGGCCATAAAAGATGTGATCTGCGTGGCAGGGGTGCCGACCACCTGCGGGTCCGAGATCTTGGAGGATTTCATTCCCCCGTATGATGCCACTGTGATCGAGCATCTGCGCCAGAAAGGCGCAGTTATCCTGGGCAAGACCAACATGGATGAGTTCGCCATGGGCTCCTCCACTGAGAACTCAGCCTTTTTCCCCACCCACAATCCCTGGGACCTGAGTCGGGTTCCTGGTGGCTCCAGTGGGGGTAGTGCCGCCGCCACTGCTGCCGATGAGTGCCTGGGTGCTCTGGGCTCCGACACCGGTGGCAGCGTACGCCAGCCGGCAGCGTTCTGCGGTGTAGTGGGCCTCAAGCCCACTTATGGGCGCGTCTCTCGCTACGGCTTGGTAGCCTTTGCCTCCTCACTGGACCAAATCGGCCCCTTTGGCAAGGATGTGACCGATTGCGCTATCCTTCTGCAGGCCATCGCCCATTATGACCCCCGCGATTCCACCTCAGTGGACGCTTCAACCCCAGATTACATTCAATCCCTCGTCCCTGATATTCGGGGAGTCAAGGTGGGCGTTCCAAAGGAGTACTTTGTGGAGGGAATGGAGCCTGGGGTGGAGACAGCGGTGCGAGCAGCTATAGATAAGCTGGCTGAGTTGGGCGCAGAAGTGGATGAGGTTTCGCTCCCCCACACCGAATATTCCCTGCCTGCTTATTATCTGATCGCTCCGGCTGAGGCATCGGCCAATCTGGCTCGCTACGATGGTGTGAAATACGGCTACTCTCACCCCGAGGCAGAGGATGTGTGGGATGCCTATCGTCAGACCCGGCAGAACGGATTCGGCCCGGAGGTGAAGCGGCGCATCATGCTGGGCACATATGCCCTATCGGCTGGCTACTACGATGCCTACTACCTTAAGGCCCAGAAGGTTCGCACCCTTATCAAGCAGGATTTCGACCAGGCCTTCGAGAGATTCGATGTGCTGGTAGCTCCTACCTCTCCCACGGTAGCCTTCAAGCTCGGCGAGAAGGTGGATGATCCGCTGCAGATGTACCTCTCCGACATCTTTACCCTCTCGTTGAACCTGGCGGGTTTGTGTGGCATCTCCATTCCATGCGGCTTCGCCGACGGATTGCCTGTGGGCTTGCAGATCATGGGTCCCGCCTTCGGCGAGGAGACCGTGCTTCGCGTGGCCTATGCCTATGAACAGGCGACGGAGTGGCATAAGAGGAGGCCAGAATTACCATGAACATCACCAAAGCCGTCATCGCTGCGGCCGGGCTGGGGACGCGCTTTCTGCCGGCCACTAAAGCCGTGCCCAAGGAGATGCTTCCTCTGGTGGATCGCCCTATCCTCCAGTACGTGGTGGAGGAGGCCGTCAACTCGGGCATCACCGACATCATCCTGGTGGCCCGGCGCGGCAGCCACGCCATCACCGACTATTTCGACTCTGCACCCGAACTGGAGCGAGCCTTGGAGGCAAAGGGCAAACTGCGTCTCTTGGAAGAGGTGAAGAGGGTCTCTCACCTGGCTAACTTCGCTTTCGTCCGCCAGGGAGCTGATTTGCCGTACGGGAACGGCACCCCGCTGCTGGCGGCCAAGCCTTTCATCGGCAAGGATGAGATATTCGCCTACATGTTTGGCGACGACGTCATTGATGCGGACCCGCCCGGCCTGCGCCAGGTGATGGACGCTTACGAGCGCTACAGGCCCGCTGCAGCCATGGCCGCTTATGAGGTGCCTTGGGAAGAAACCCACCTCTACGGCTGCATCAAGCTGAAGGAGGGCACCGAGGCCCCCGAAATCGAAGACCTCATCGAGAAGCCCGAGCCGGGGAAGGCTCCCTCCAATCTCATTCAGATCGGGAGGTTCGTCGTTCCCTACGAAATCATCGAGATCCTGGAGAAACAGGAGTTGGGCAAGGGAGGGGAGCTGTGGATGGCCGACGCCATGCTGACCCTCGCTAAGCAGAAGCGGGTTGTGGCCCAGCCCATCAAGGGGACTTGGTATACCACCGGCGACCCATTGCGCCTCTTGCAGACCTTCATCGCCCTGGCCTTGGAAGATGAGTACATCGGCCCGCCGCTTCGCGAGTATCTCGAGGGACTCAGGCTGTAGCCCCATGGAACTGATCGTCGAGTGTTATTCCGGCTACACCTACGCTCAGGAGCCTCGGGCCTTTATCTGGCGGGGCCGGCGATACACCGTCCAGGAGGTGGAACGGACCTGGCGGACGCCCGAGGGTCCTCATTTCTTGGTGTGCACCGAGGAAGGCGGCTTTTTCGAGCTAGCGTATGATGAGGCTGGGGACATATGGAGCGTGAAGGAACGCTGAGCCACAGCCTATCTCGTGTTGAAGGTTCAACTCAAAACCCGTTCAAGGAGGATCAATCAAGATGATTATCGGAGTGCCCGAAGAGATCAAGACGGCCGAGAACCGGGTAGGGGCCACGCCAGCCGGAGTGGACATGCTAGTCAAAGCCGGCCACAAGGTTCTCGTTGAGAGGGGAGCTGGTGAAGGCAGCGGCTTCTCCGACGAGGAGTACCGGCGGGCCGGAGCCGAAATCGTGCCCACCGCCGCCGACGTCTGGAGGGCCGAGATGGTGCTCAAGGT
>CAZRSI010000284.1:1314-2987 GCA_964602575.1 uncultured Anaerolineae bacterium | reverse complement strand
CCAGGCCGTATCTAAAACGCCTTTTTTTCGTTATTATGTATGAGAGAGAGATCCCCGTCCAGGAACAGAGGGAGTTGATCAGGCGAGCGAAGGAGTGCGATTCATCTGCCTTTGCTGCGCTTTATGAGCATTATTACCAGGACGTTTATAATTATATCTACCATCGGGTGGCCGATGTCCAACTGGCCGAAGACCTGACGTCGGAGGTTTTCCTGAAGGTTTTGGAGTCCATTGACTCCTTCACCTTCCGAGGGATTCCTTTCTCTGTGTGGCTCTTTCGGCTGGCCAGGAACCTGGTGATTGATTACTTCCGCACGCATCCGGGGCCAGCGGAGGTACCCTTGGAGGAGGACCTGCTTTCCAATGAGGAGGGGGCCGATGCTGAGTTGGAGAGGAAGATAATCCGGCAGCAGTTGCTGAAAGCGCTCAGCAACTTGACCCAGGATCAGCAGGAGGTGATTATCCTCAAGTTCTTGGAAGGGTTCTCCAACACCGATGTGGCAAAGATAGTGGGCAAGTCCGAAGGAGCCGTTAAATCGCTGCAACATCGGGCTCTGAGTGCATTAAGTCGTATCTGGACAGAGGTTTCTACCGACGAAAGCTGAAGAAACCCGCTTTCTGAGTAGAAGTTAGGATTTTTGTGGGAGTTGAGAGGAGACGGAGACAATGGGGCGGAGACTGGAACGCGCTCTCGATGAGTGTCTCTCTCAACTGAATACAGGCGAATTCAGCCTCGATGAGCTGTTGGCGCGTTATCCCGAGCACGAGGCCGAACTCCGCCCTTTGCTGCAAACGGCGATGCGAATTCGCCAGGTGCCCAGGGCCGTGCCCTCGCCCGAGGCCAAGGCTGCGGGCCGGCAGCGACTGCTGGCCGCAGTGGCCAGGAAGAGGAGGGAGAAGGCCCGGGCTCGACCGAGCATGCTGAGCCGTCTGGGGCAGAGTGCGGCGATTTTGGTGCAACCCTTGGTGCGGCCTCAAAGGCAATCCCTGAGGCTGGCCCAGGCTATTGCCGCGCTGCTACTCGTCTTTTCCCTGATTAGTGCAGGCACAGTGAAGGTGGCGGCAGGCAGCCTGCCCAACAGCCCCCTCTATCCCATCAAGCTCACTGCTGAACGGGTTCAACTGGCCCTCACCACCACGCCGGTCAAGAAGGCCCGTCTCCACATGACGTATTCCCAGAGACGATTCGAGGAGGCTTGGGCTCTTTGGACAGCGAGCAAGGATGTGAGCGAAACCGTGCTGGAGGCCCTGAAGAGGGAGAATAACGGCGCTTTAGAGGCCATCCGCCAGGTGCCAGAGGAGGCCAGACTTGACTTGCTGGCCGAATTCATACGCCTGACGGAGGAGCAGAAGGCTTTGAAGGAGATAAAGCCGGAGGCTTCTCCTCCCGACCAGAAGGCCGTGGAGGAAACCCTGGAGACCATCGGTGAGTATCAGCAGCTAGCGAAGGAAGCGATAGAGAATCCGAGCGTTCTGAGGCCTCCCACACCGACACCACCATCTGCACTGGTCGAGGGACCTTCGGCAGCGCCACTCGCCTTCACAGTCACTCCGGTGCCGCCAACGTCCACCGCGACCCCGTTGCCGCCCACCCCGACACCTGTGCCGACGGCCACCCCTGTGCCGCCAACGGCTACGCCCGTGCCGACACCTACTCCGGTGCCACCTACGCC
>CAZRSI010000284.1:0-1214 GCA_964602575.1 uncultured Anaerolineae bacterium | reverse complement strand
ACGCCTACCTCGGCGGCGGTAGGGCCTCCTCCGCCCACGCCGGAGCCTACGGCCACGCCCACCTCGGCGGCGGTGGGGCCTCCTAAGCCCATACTGGAGCCGACGGAGGAACCCAGCCCAACGCCGACCGTGACGCCTACGGCCACGCCGACTGTGACGCCTACGGCTACGTCGACCCCGGCGCCCACCGCGACGCCGACTCCGGTGCCCACGGATACACCTGTCCCAACGCCGACGCCGGAGCCCACGCCCACGCCCACGCCTCAGGCCGCGGGGCCCTCCCAGCCCGTGGCGATCAACCCGGTGGTCACCAACTGTCGGGTGAGCAATACCCCCGGCGGGGCGGAGATGACCAGGTTCCCGGCTGGCACCAGCACGGTATACATCGTGTTCGAGTATGCGTACATGGCGGACGAGGAGGTGGGGGTAAAGGTCACTGATAACGTGGGAAACGTTCTGCTCGAAGAGGTCAAGACTCTATTGGGGAGTGGGATAGAGTCCATTCCCATCCGGGCAGGTGAGGGGGGCTTCGCGGCGGGGCGGTACCTGGTCAACTTGTATCGGAATGGGGGAGTGATCAAGACGATTATCTGGGAGGTTGGGGAGTAAAACGTCAAACGTCAAAAGCTGACGTTTGACGCATGACGTTTCACGAAGAAAAGCCTCAGGTGGGCCATTGGCCGCCAAGCTCGAGGACCCACCTGAGGAGTGGAACAGGGTGCTGTCTATCATTGGTTTATTTTCCTGCGCCTGTTTCGGGAATTATTATGGTGTTTTTGGTAAAAAGTTCTTGACAGAACTAACCTTAAAATTTTCAAATTGGTGCCTGGTACCCGTATCTAAATCGCCTGTTTTTCGTTATATAGAGTGAGAGATGGGTATACTATCGCGACTGAAAGGGGGTGAGGCTATCGGAGTGAAGCTGCAGGATCCGTTCGGTTGATAGCAGGTGAAATGCTATCAGCCCAAGTTTTGACCATATGACCATTATCACTAAGGAGGTTAGTAACAAATGAGTAAGAAGTTTCGACTTCTAATGGTACTGGTGCTGGTAACGGGCATGTTGGGTGGCCTGATGACCGCCAGCACTGTGTCCGCAGACCCGACGCCCGGCACTACGATCGAGATCCCGCGCATTGACGTGGGCGATGTGTTTGGAACGGGCGCCTGGGACACCAAGATCCAGATCCAGAACCTGGGTTCTTCTGGCGCGA
>CAZRSI010000283.1:1786-3007 GCA_964602575.1 uncultured Anaerolineae bacterium | reverse complement strand
CAGGCAAGTCTGCACTGCAAAAAACAAGGGCTTGCGCAGCGAAAGCCTGGGGAGCCTTCGGCTCGCTCAGGCAAGGCTTAAGGGATACCCTCAACCCCACTTTTTCCTATTCAGGGCAGGGCTGACTGGGCCAATGCCCCACACTGGCGACGAGAAGAGGAGATATTGGAGGTACACCCCCGACCTGCTGCGTAGGCCCAAACAACTGTTTCCGCCAAAGTCACGCTGCCAGGTTATGTAAGCAGGCACTCACTTCACCCACGAGATGCTCTGATCGAGCCAATCAGGGAGTTCCGGACCGATATCGAATACCTTGGTTTGGTTGTCACCATCAGGGTCCATAAGGTAAAGAGCCCACACCCCATCCCGGTCCGATACAAAGGCGATGTGCTGTCCGTCGGGAGACCAAGCGGGCAAGCCATCGTTGACCTGGTTGAGGGTCAGCCGCCTGACCTCTGGAAAAGGCACCCCAACGGTGTACACCTCCCAGTTGCCATCATGATCGGACATGTAAGCGATCTTCGTGCCCTCGGGCGACCAGTCGAGCCCGATATCACGAGGGTCGGCGGTGATCAGAATAGGGCTGCCCAGGTTGCTATCGGTGGTATAGCGGATGCCGCAGTTTCCGCCTCCCTCATCACAGCCTGTGTAGGCCAGGTTGCCTTCCGGACCCCAATCCGGTGCCCACCCCGAGACTAACTGCACAGCTTCTCCCTGCCCATTCGCCGGAGCAATCCAGATTCGCCACGAGTTCTGCTCTATATCATAGATGACGAAAGCGATACGCTCTCCATCGGGCGACCAGGTGGGAAAGCCAGCCTCATCCGAGGGAGTGATCTGTACTTCGCCGCCACCTTCGAGGTCCACCACGTACAAGCCAGGCTTCTGGATGTCTCGCGAGCGGAAAACGATCCTTTTTCCATCGGGGCTGAAACGCGGTTGGTCGGCAGCGCTGACCACTTTCACCCAATGCATGTTTTCCGCGTACACAACAAAGATTTCATAGACCTCCCTCTCTGCATCGTATACGGGCAGGGCCAACTTGCCCATAGGTAAGCGAGCGGCATATTCGGGCATGGCGGTGGGGGAGACTGTGCTGGCAGCAGCAGGCGTGGGCGCCGCACCCGAACACAACCGATTGGCTTCTCCTCTCTTCTCCTCCCCAGCCTGATCGAATCGGATTTCCAAGGCCATTGCGTATTGGTCCTCTGCTGCACACCA
>CAZRSI010000283.1:0-1686 GCA_964602575.1 uncultured Anaerolineae bacterium | reverse complement strand
TGGTTGATCAATTCCAGGCCCTGGTCGTAGAAGGTCCTGAAGAGCAAATCCCTCACAGCCTCCTGTTCGTACTCTGGGTCCAGGGCTTGTAACCGCTCCAAGGTGAGGATAGCATCTTCCCACTGTTTGGCTTCATAGAAGGCCTGAGCCTGGCTGAGCAAGCTGGCTGCTGCTTGTTGCTGCATCTCAACAGTTGGCGTCTCCTGGCTTTCGAGCTTGGCTTTGGCTTCGTTCAGCTTATCCTGCGCATCTCGATAGCCAGGCACCAGGCGCAGGGTCATCTCCAACTCAGCTACCGCCAGTTCGTATTCGCCGTTTTCCAGATGAGCCAGGCCCGCGGCGTAGTGCTGCTCTGCCGTCTGTTGCGCCAGGCGTGCGCGATCTCGGAGCCCATGGTAGACGGCTACGGCCCCGATACCCAAGAGGACCACGAGGAAGATAACGATTAGAAGCACCAAACCCTTGAGCCAAGCTGGGGCTGTTCGATGAGTTGAGTTCTGCGTGGCAATACCTCCCTGTGTTTCCCTGTAAAACCGAGGCAACAAGTTCTTGAAGGAAAGCCTGGTTCAGAGCCGGTAAAATTATAATGTGTTTCGCTCATCTTGTCCAATTTGCCTTGACTTATGTCCCTGATGGTGATATTATTATGGGCGTGAAACGCAAAACTGAAACGCAAGGGGGCAACTATGTTCAAGAAGTCTTTCGAAGCCATCCGAGAGGAATTCTCAGGGCAAGCAGCCAAGGGATATGTTGAGGACATCACCTGCTATCACCGCATCCAGGCCAGCCCGGGTTTCCGCCAGGCAGCGCACTATTGCCTGGAGCGTTTACGTCAAGCGGGCGTCCAGGGTGAGATCCTGTCCTTCCCAGCTGATGAGAAGATCCAGTACTGGTCGGCGCGAATGTTCCAGGAGTGGGAGGTTACGGAAGCCACCCTGCACCTCGTCGAGCCAGAGGACGAGCGACGTCAATTGGCCGATTTCCGCGCCTGCCCCATCTCCCTCATCCAGCGCAGTGCCTCTTTCGACGGGGAAGCGGAAGTGGTTCTCCTGGAGGATGGCGAAGAGGAGGCCGAGTATAAAGGGCTGGATCTTGAGGGCAAAGTGGTGCTCACCAAAGGCGATTTGGACCGGGTACGTCAATTGGCGGTGGAGAAATATGGCGCTGTTGGCATCATCTTCGACGGCATGAGAGAAACCCCACCTGTCCGCGCCCGCATGGACGTGCCCGATGCCCTTCAGTATACCTCCTTTTGGTGGACAGGGCACGAGAGGAAATGCTTTGGCTTCGTCCTCTCACCACGAGAAGGCGAAAGGCTGCGCGCTCTGATCAAAAAACGGTCTCAGGAGGGGGAGCCGCCAGTAAAAGTTAGGGCCAAGGTGAACAGCCGCCTCTATGACGGTGAGATCGAGGTCGTCTCCGCCTTGATACCGGGGGAGACCAACGAAGAGGTGGTGGTTGTGGCCCACCTCTGCCACCCCCGTCCCTCTGCCAATGACAACGCTTCCGGATCGGCGACGGCCTTGGAGATCGCCCGCACTTTGCGAAAACTGATTGACGAAGGGAGGCTGGCCTCGCCCAGGCGAGGCATCAGGTTCCTGTGGGTGCCGGAGATGACGGGCACCTATGCTTACCTGGCCACCCATGAGGACGAGCTCGAACGCATGGTGGCGGGGCTCAACCTGG
>CAZRSI010000282.1:0-3013 GCA_964602575.1 uncultured Anaerolineae bacterium | reverse complement strand
TAGAACTCATCAAAAGCGATGAATGGGAATAGTAGGTGCGAGGCGATGATTACAGAGAGCTAGGGAAGGTGAGAGCTAGCATCAAAGCCTGCACTGAACCCGCCCAGGAGCTGCGAGCGAAAAGGTGACCGCGAAGGACGCGAAACAACGCGAAAAGCGCGAAAGCCGCTAAGCTCGGCCGGAGTCCTCCCGTTATCGCAAGGAACGGTATCGAGCACTGGTTGCTCTGTACCGATAGAGTGGGCTGTAACAAGCCAACTAAGGTGGTACCACGGGGTACGAACACCTCGTCCTTAGGGCGAGGTGTTTTTGCTTAGTACAGCCACCCGTAAGTTCGCTCCGAGTTTGTCTGCTCGCGTTGGACATTAGTCCAGCGCTACAGCGGCTCTCTGCAAGGGCGTTCAGGCGGCGGACTAAGTACGCTGATGCATAAATTCGTTTCGAGTTTCCCGTTCGCCACGCCGCCCGGAGCTTCAGCCCCGCGCTGGCTTACGCCACGTTGGTTTGATAATCTATGAGCAAGTACGGTCAAATGATTTGTTGGTTAAGCATCTGGCAAGGATCATCAGACCAAAATTAGGAGGAAAGAACATGGCAAAAGGAATCACACCTCGCAGCAAGGACTACTCCCGCTGGTACACAGATGTCATCCAGCGGGCAGAGATGGCTGACTATGCTCCGGTCAAAGGTTGTATGGTCATCCGACCCTATGGCTACGCCCTCTGGGAAAACATCAAGGAAGGGCTTGACCGTCGCTTCAAAGCCACTGGCCACGTGAATGCCTACTTTCCCCTGTTTATCCCGCAGAGTTTTATCCAAAAGGAAGCCGAACACGTGGCGGGATTCTCCCCTGAACTGGCAGTGGTAACCCATGGCGGGGGCAAGAAGCTGGAAGAGCCACTTATCGTGCGTCCTACCTCGGAGACAGTCATCGGCCACATGTACTCTCAATGGGTGCGCTCCTATCGGGACTTGCCTCTCCTCATTAACCAATGGGCCAATGTGGTACGCTGGGAGAAGCGCCCCCGTCTGTTCCTTCGCACCACCGAGTTCCTATGGCAGGAGGGGCACACCGCCCATGCCACAGCCGAGGAGGCGGAGGAGGAGACTCTGCGCATTCTGGACATCTACCGCGATTTCGCCGAGAGCGACGCTGCCATTCCCGTCATCACCGGGCGCAAGAGCGAGTCGGAGAAGTTCGCAGGGGCGGTGACCAGCTACACCATCGAGGCCATGATGGGCAACAAGTGGGCTCTGCAAGCAGGCACTTCCCACTTCCTGGGCCAGAACTTCGCCAAAGCCTTCGACATCAAATACCTGGATCAAAACAACGAGCTTCAGTATTGCTGGACGACAAGTTGGGGGGTCAGTACCCGCATGGTGGGAGCGGTGATCATGGTTCACGGCGATGACAAGGGCCTGATCCTGCCCCCCAAGCTAGCTCCCATCCAGCTCATTATCGTCCCTATCTGGACGAGCGAGGAGGAGAAAGAGCAAGTATTGCAGACAATTAAGGGCATTACAGCAACTTTCGATGATAAGATACGTTACAAGGTGGACGACCGCGAGGAGTACTCACCCGGCTGGAAGTTCAACGATTGGGAGATGCGAGGCGTACCTCTGCGCCTGGAGATCGGACCCAGAGACGTAGCCAAGGGGCAAGTTACTTTGGCGAGGCGGGATGGGGGTGAGAAACTCGCTGTCCCCCAGGAGGGCCTGGTCCAGCGCCTGGACGACCTCCTCGACGATATCCAGCAGAGTCTGTTCCGGCGGGCCAAGGATTTCCTCGACGAAAATTCCTTCGAAGTGGACGATTACGAGGAATTCAAGCGGATCATTGGGGGGGACGGCGGTTTCATTTATGCGTACTGGTGCGGCTCTGACAAGTGCGAAGCAGCTATCAAAGAGGAAACCAAAGCGACCATCCGGTGTATCCCCTTCGACCAGAAGGGCAAAATGGGACATTGCATCCGCTGCGGTAAGGAGGCCAAGGAGCAAGTGGTCTTTGCAAGGGCCTACTAGCATGAACCCCACAAAGACGACCTATCTGTTGCTTGTGCTGGTCACTCTGATCTGGGGCAAATCCTTCATCGTCATCAAACACGCTGTGCAGTTCCTGCCCCCCCCCCGTGGAACTGGCAACTCTATGGTTCGTTCCGGCAGCTCTCACCTTGATTAATTTCTCACCATGAACATCATCGGCCTCATCCTCAAAGCGAGTTACCAACTGAGCCGCCACCGTATAGGCCCGCTACGCCTGAATCTAGTGCCGCTACTCTTTGCCTTGATAAGCGGGTTGGCCTGGAGAGTCGGCATCCTTTCAGGCCAGCAAAGCCTTTGGATCAGCATCCTCTGCCTGATCCTCGTTTTGCTTGTGCTAATCGCCCAGCGGAGAGGATTTATCGTCTTTCGCAGAAAGGAGTTCCCTCCATCTCCACATCCTCCTGAGCTGGCACCACTGGCACCAGATGAGAAGGTGGCCGTAAGAGCCTCGGGCATGTTTGAGGTGCGAAACAGGCGACGCTACTTTGTGGAGGTCACCGCCGACTTTGCCACCATGGAGACCAGGGAGCACATTGTAATGGGCAGGAATCTGGACGTGCGCTTCCTGGTGGGTGCACCCAAGGACGATGCCGGCTGGTGGTATATCTTCTTCAAGCCGCACATGATCACGGAAATCGAAGTGGGCGAGATCTGTTTTGGCCTGAGACCTCGTCCAGCCATTAAACTGGAATATAAAACCGAGGAAGGAGAGATCGAACCCGTTTATCTCTCCTTCAGCGATCTTCTTCAGATGCAGCGAGTTCTGGAAGACTTAAGGTGTGATGCCAGAATTAAACCCCGGTGAGAAGGAAAATTCATCACAGAGGCACTATTGACTATCCCAAGCCGGCGGCGATCTCACGAGCCATCTCCCTGGCGTGGGCGAAGATCTCACCCTCATCCAGGGTCAGCAGCTCTCGATCCCGCATCACCACACAACCATCAATGATCACCGTGCGCACATCGCTGG
>CAZRSI010000281.1:0-3015 GCA_964602575.1 uncultured Anaerolineae bacterium | reverse complement strand
TGGGAGGCAAGGAGTTGTTCTATCTCCAGAAAGGGGCGCGTAGCGTGACCGGCCTGGACATCAGCCAGACCAATGTGCGGATCGCCCAGGCCTGCTTTGCGGAACGCCAGCCAGGGGTCGAACAGCGCCTCCGTCTGGTGGTGGCCGATGCGGCGGCGATGCCCTTTGCGGACAACAGCTTTGATACGGCCATCTCCACTTACACCTTCGAGCATTTGGCGGACCCTGCCGGAGTATTGGGGGAAATGCAAAGGGTGATCAAACCGGGGGGCGAGGTTTTCATCAGTTTTCCCCCCTACTTCAGCCCCTGGGGGGCTCATTTGACCGATTGGATACGTTTCCCCTGGTGTCAGGTGTTTTTTTCCGAGAGGGCCCTCCTCAATGTGGCCAGAGCAATTGAAGAAAACGAGCGTATTCATGCCAGCCTCCCAGAGTTTGCCAGGATTGATCTGGCGGGGGCGGTGGAGTTGCCCCATGTGAACAAACTCACCGTGGCTGGTTTTGAGCGCCTTCTTGAAACCAACTCGTTGGAAGTGGTGAGCAGGAGAAATCGTCCAGTGGGAACGGATATGGTCAAAATCCTGTGTCCTGTGCTGTCTTTGGTTGCCAAGATACCTCTCTTGCGTGAGATGTTCACCGGCAGCGTGGTGCTAGTTGGTCGGAAGACGAACTGAATGGAAGAGATTGCCTGCAACCTATGTCAATCCGATAACTACGTTGTCCTGTTCGAAGGCCAGGATAGGCTTCACGGGTTGGGTGGTCCCTTTCGGTTGGTGCGATGTCAGCAGTGCGGGCTGATCTATCTCAACCCCAGGCCGACCAGGCGAGAAATGGAGCGGTATTATCCACCGGACTATGAGCCATATGCTCAGGGCGTTGAAGGGGCAAAGGGGTTTATCTCTAACCTGGACTACCGCTATGGCATTGCCAAAAGATGCCGGGTGATCACCAAGAGAAAGAGGCCGGGGCGCATCCTCGATGTGGGTTGCGGGGTCGGGCATTTCTTGAATGGGATGAAGCAGCGCGGCTGGCGGGTCTTCGGAACAGAGGTTAGCAAGGAGGCAGCAGCCTACGCCAGAAAACGGTTCGACTTGGAGATTTTCGTTGGGCCATTGGAGCAGACTGAATTTCCCGCCGCTTATTTCGATGCAGTTACCCTCTGGCACGTGTTGGAGCACCTTCACGACCCGCTGGCCACCTTGAGGGAGATCAACCGTCTGCTAAAGGACGATGGCCTGCTCGTCTTTGCTATCCCCAACTGGCACAGCGTTGATGCCAGGCTTTTTGGGAAGTATTGGGCGGGACTGGACATGCCGCGTCATCTCTATGTCTTCCCTCGACCTGCTTTGAAGGAGCTTCTAGCCAAATCCGGCTTCAAGATAACAGAAGCCAAGTGCTTCTTCGGCAGCCATGGGGCATTTGCCCTGAGCCTGCAATTCTTGCTGGAGGAGAAAGTGTCCCAAAGGGCTTTTAGAGAATTCCTGCTTTGGCTTATTTACTCTGAGCCAGCACGCCTTATTGCTTCTCCTTACTTCTACCTAGTGGATAGGCTGGGCAGAGGGCCGATCATTACAATGATTTGTATCAAGCGGGAGAGCACGGATTGGCGGGATTAGTGAACCGGGTGAGCCGAAACAGATGGCTGAGAGCTGTCGCGGCGATTGTTATCGCTGGGGCCTCTTTTCTCTTCCTTAGCGTTGGTCTCTATCGCAACTGGCAGGAACTTGCTCAGTATGAGTGGAGTATTGATTATCGTTACCTCCTAGCTTCCTCTGCGATTTATCCAATCTCCTTTCTCTTGGTAGCCAGTGTTTGGAGCCTGGTCATCGGTCGGTTGGGCGGATTCTCAGATTACGTCGGGAATCTTCAGATATACTGTTATTCCGGCCTCGCCAAGTATATCCCAGGTACATTTTGGTATGTGTTGGGGAGAGCCTATTTCTACGAAAAGAAGGGGGTCGCTAAGTCGCTGACCGCGCTGGGAAGTTTGTGGGAGTTATCCCTAGCTGCTTTCTCAGGGTTGTTGGTCTATCTACCCCTGACCATCTGCTCCCGCCAGATGTATGTGGGCCCCGTGAATTACCTGTTGTTGCTTCTCCTCCCCTTGGGATTTGTGGTTCTCTACCCCTCAGGACTTCAAGTGGCCCTTAAGCATATTTTGAAGGACCGAGTCGTAAACATCGGCCTAATCAGAAGCCAAGACGCTTTGGCCTGGATAGCGCTCTATGCCTGTGCCTGGTTGCTGGGTGGGCTGGCGTTTTACTTGCAGGCCAACATGATATTCCCTATACCTCTGGCTCACCTGCCTGCGGTAGCGAGCTTCTTGGTGATCTCCGGCGTCATCAGCCATCTGGCGTTTTTCATCCCTGCTGGCTTGGGCATTCGGGAAGTCTCTCTGTCCGTCTTGCTGAGCTCCTATGTGCCCTTTGGAATGGCCATCGTTATCGCCTTGGTTTTCAGGCTCTGGATGACGTTGAGCGAGGTTTTCTGGACCCTTGTCACTCTGCTTGTCTGTCGTGCTGCAAAGATCATGTGTGAAACACGAAGCGTAAACGTAAAGCGTAAAACGTAAGAGGTCATTCTGTCTCATGAGGCTTGCTTGCGATGGTAAATAGCCTGAAAGTGTTATTGACATTCGACCATTTGTATGATACACTATTACTAGAAAACTTTTTAGGAGGGAGCTTTATGAGAAAAAGCACGCTATTCAAGTTGGCGGTAGCTATCATCGTGATAGTCGCTGCCATGATCCCCGCAGTGGTCTATGGGGATGAGTCGGATCCCTGGGTGGCTGGCATTCAAGTGGCCAACCTGGACACCCAGCCAGCGACGATCACCATCGAGTTCTACGACACCAGCGGCACCTTGGTGTACACCTATGCTGACCCGACACCCATACCCGCAGGCGATGCGAGGACGTACTATGTCCCCGCAATCCTGCCGGATAGCGTAGCCACCTCATTCAGGGGCTCGGCGGTGGTCAGCTCCGAGCGCAACATCGCGGCCATCGTCAAC
>CAZRSI010000280.1:0-3015 GCA_964602575.1 uncultured Anaerolineae bacterium | reverse complement strand
AGCGGCAGCAGCGGTACTACAGCGGCAAGAAGAAGCGCCATACGGTGAAAAACCTTGTCATCAGTATTACACTGATGCATAGATTCGTTCCGAGTTTCCCGTTCGCCACGCCGCCTGTTTTTGTCAAACGAAAATGAACCCATTTGACAATTGAAAATGACCCCACTTTGAGCCGTTAGTCTGAACTTTGACAATCGAAAATGAACCCATTTGCTAATCGAAAATGGACCCACCCCCGCGTGGGAGAGTCGCCGTAGGGGATGTGGGCAGGATGGGCAACGAGGAGCGCAGCGGAGCGTTGTCCATGCTGTCCACAGCCCATCATCCCTCAACCTCCCGTTGCATCCGTTGACGGAAGCGGAACGACTCGCCGATGAACTCCAGGATGTGAGCTCGATGGGTGAGCCGGTCGAGCAGCGCAGCTGTCAAACGTTCGTCACCAAAGACCTGCGT
Organism: uncultured Anaerolineae bacterium; assembly: GCA_964602575.1. GTDB lineage: Bacteria > Chloroflexota > Anaerolineae > VGOG01 > VGOG01 > CAZRSI01. The sequence goes on along the minus strand of CAZRSI010000280.1, from coordinate 2,562 downwards.
CCAGTCAGCGAACTTGAGGTTGGTGGTCACGATCAAAGCCACTCGTTCGTACAGCTCGGAGCAGAAGGTGAAGATCAACTGGGAGCCGGTGGGTGAGAAAGGGATGAAGCCCAATTCATCCAGCACCACCAGGTTCAGCTTGAGAGCCGTAGCGATGAACTGGTGTAGACGGTGTTCGTCCTGGGCCTGGATCAGCTCGTTAACCAGCCGGGCGGTGGTGTAGAAGCGGACTTTGCGCCCCTGGCGACACGCTTCCAGCGCCAAAGCGATGGCGATGTGGGTCTTCCCCACCCCCGGGTTGCCGATCATCAGGATTGGCTCGTGGCGGGCGATGTACTCCCCTCGCGCCAGGTCCAACACCTGGGCCTTGTTCAGGCTGGGGATGGCCGAGAAGTCGAAGTCAGCCAGTTCCTTCAGCACCGGGAAGCGTGCCGCCTTAATGCGTCGCTCGATGCGGTTGCGTTCCCGTTGCGCCACCTCTTGCTCCGCCAGGGCCAGCAGGAAATGAACGTAATCTTGATTGGAACGGGCAGCATCCTCGGCGAACTTCTGATAGTTGTGCAAGAAGGTCGGCAAGCGTAACTGACGCAGATAGGTGTCCAGCAACATGGTTGGCTCCATCGTTCATCCCCCTATCAGCAGATGGTCGTAACACTGCAAGTCGATGGGTTGCTCTCCCACTCCCACCAGTTGCGAGAGTCCACTGAGGTCCAGAGGGAGAGGAACGGTCTCCGGCTGCAGGATCTGGCGCAGGCAGAGCTGGACTCCATCGAAGTGAGCGCAGCCCAGTTCCAGAGCCCGCTGCACAGCCTGTTGGATAACGTCGGCCTCGTATTCCCTATGGAGTTGAAGGATTTGGATGAACTCCCGCACCCCTCGCCCTTCTGGCCACTGCCCCCGCAGACGCTCGAGCAAGGTCTCATAGGCAGCGGGCCAGCGTTCGCGCCAGCGCCGCATAGGGGCGGCGTAGTCAAAGGCGCCCGGGCGCTGTTCCAGTAAAGAGAGATAGTGCAAGGGGTCGAAGATATCTTGCTCCCGCCCGAAGCAGCGGGGATGGGCAGCGATCACCTGGTCCAGGTAGAGCACTTCAATGCGGAAAGGGAAGGCCCGCAACACCAGGGGCCGTCCGGCGTAGGCCGGGGGCACGGAGTAGCGATTGGTCTCGTAGGTGACCTGGCTGTAGGGGTTGGCCTTCACCGCACGAGTGACGCAACAGAGATAGTCCCGCTCTGGGAGGGGCAACAAGTATGGTCGTTCCGTCTCCCAGGCAACCCGGATGGTGGTGGGTTGGCCTTTCACCCGTCGCCGGGTGTCTTTCAGGCAGGCTTGCCACAGGAGGGCGTTCAGCTCGTCGAAGGAGGCCACCTTGGGGATGGGGACCATGAAGTTGCGTCGTGCGAAGCCGATGTCGTTCTCCACCCCACCCTTTTCGTGCCCCTGTCCCGGCGTGCAGAAGAAGCTCCCGAAGAGGTAGTGGCTGCGGAAGGCGATGAAGGCCTCTTGTTCCTGCCGATTATGCCCTTCCAGGATGCGATACACGGCGGTCTTGAGGTTGTCGTAGGCGATGCGGCGAGCAACACCACCGAAGAAGTGAAAGGCCTGAACGTGCCCCTCGAAGAAAGCCTCCTGTTTCTGGAAGGGGAAGGCCATCACGAACTTGGCCCGGGAGTGGTTGAGCCGCATCACGAAGAGCTGTACTGTCGTCCGCCGGCCGGCGATCTCTGCCACTGCCTCCCCCCAGTCCACCTGGGCGTCCTGGCCAGGGTCGAACTCCAGAGGCAGATAGACCGGCGCCGATCGCAACGCTTTGCGGCGCTGAGCGATGTAGTTCCGCACGCCCGACTCGCTGCCTGTGTATCCGTCGTCCTGGATCAGTTCGTAGATCTTGTGAGCGGTGTAGCGTTGCTTGCGCGGCAAGGTCTTGTTCTCGGCCAGCAGTTGATCGATACGGGCCTTGTACGGCCCCAGCACCGGTGCGTTGCGGGGCTTCTTCAACGTGTAGCGAGCCGGCTCCGCCGCAGCGATGGCCCGGCGGATGAGCCGTCGGCCGTGATGGAACTCCCGGGCGATGGCACGGATACTCTTGCCCTCAATGAAGTACGCTCGCCGGATAGCTTCTTGTTCTTCCACCTTGATCATCTCCTCACCTCCACTATCAATGGGTTATGCCCCATATGATAGCAGAGATTGTCAGGTGGGTCTATTTTCAATTGTCAAAGTTCGGCTGGGTGGGCTCAATTTATTTTAGCAAAAACAAGTCCCAACATTCGGGGGGAGAGGAGAGACGAGGGGCACCCCTCGTACTCCCCAGGCTTTCGCTGCGCACGCCTGTTGATTCATCGGGGCGTGCGGGTTGACTCCTGAGAGATAATGTGATAAAATCACAGTGTCAGACCACCGAGGGGATGGTTAAAGTATACCTCAAGTGATGGATTCTGGCAAGCGTGCTATGCGGATAGAATTCCGCATAGTTCCAATATGCCAGGGGTTTTTCGGGATAATCAATAGCTAGGCCGTCACACCGGGAAGAAGGCCCGCCGTCTCAGCCTCTCTGCTCTCTGG
>CAZRSI010000279.1:0-3038 GCA_964602575.1 uncultured Anaerolineae bacterium | reverse complement strand
AAAGTTTAATATTCAATAGGACATTATCGGTAGATGAGAAATCTTTGCTCCCGGGTGGCGTCCCCGCCACCCGCATGGAGCGAGGATGCTCCTGTTCAGCGACTTTTCTCAACTACCCAATGAATACAGGAGGACAACTTGAGATTGAAGTCAGTGCTGGAGGAGGCAGCATTGCTCGACCGCGAATCACCTGGTAAACAGCGTGAAGGTGTGTTTGAACAGGCCATGCGCCTGAGGTACCTGCTCTTTCTGCCGCGAGATTATGGAATAGAGCCAGGCCGGAAATGGCCTCTGATCCTATTCCTTCACGGAGCAGGTGAACGGGGCAACAACCTTAAGCGGGTGAAGAAACACGGCCTACCCAAGATCGTTGAGCGGCGGCCCGACTTTCCGTTTGTCGTACTATCTCCGCAATGTCCCGAAGAAGCAACATGGTGGGATTACCGCTTGATCCTGAAAGCCCTATTGGATGAGATAGTGGCCAGATACGCAATTGATAAGCGTCGCATCTACCTGACGGGGTTAAGCATGGGAGGATACGGCACGTGGGGTATGGCGATGGCCTATCCCAAGCTGTTCGCCGCCATCGCCCCCATTTGTGGCGGTGGTTTCCCCGAGTTCGCTCATTTGCTAAAGGACGTTCCTGTTTGGGCCTTTCACGGTGCGGAAGATGACGTGGTCAAGCTCGAAGCGAACCAGCGGATGGTTGACGCCTTGCGGGCCTGCGGTGGCAACGTGCGCTTCACCGTTTACCCCGGCGTGGGGCACGACTCCTGGACCCAGACCTACGACAACCCTGAGCTCTACGAGTGGTTTCTGCAACACAGGTGATAGTCAAAAAAAGGGGGGGACATTCATGAAAAAGCTGCTCTGGGAACCTTCTGAGGGACGAAAGAAACAAGCCAATATCACCCGACTCATCGGCCTGGTCAACGAAAAGTACGATCTTGAGATCGGGGGATATCACGAACTGTGGAATTGGTCGGTTGAGAACATACCAGATTTCTGGGCTACTATGTGGGAATTTGGGGAGATAAAAGCGTCCCGGGGATACGATGAGGTGGTGGATGATCTGAACAAGTTCCCTGGGGCGAAGTGGTTCAGCGGCGCCAGGTTGAATTTCGCTGAGAACCTCCTACGTTATCGGGATGACCACTTGGCCTTCATCTTCGTTGGCGAGACCCAAAAGCGCACCACTATGACCTACGCCGAACTCTACGACACGGTGGCACGCCTGGCCAAATCGCTGCGGGAGATAGGGGTCGCGCCGGGTGACCGGGTGGTGGGTTACATGCCCAACCTTATGGAGACGGCCATCGCCATGCTCGCTGCCACCAGCATTGGGGCCACCTGGGCCTCTTGCGCCACAGACATTGGCCCCAAGGCAGCAGTGGACCGCCTCGGCCAGGTGGAACCCAAGGTTCTCTTCACCGCTGATGGCTACTTCTACAAGGGCAAGCTCTTTGATACCCGGGAGAATGCCGCAAAGGTCGCAAGCCAAATACCCTCCTTGGAAAAGGTCGTCGTTGCCTCCTATGCGACGGAGAAGCCCGGCATCAGTGCTATCCCCAACGCTGTACATTTTGGGGATTTCCTGGCCAGAGAAAACTACCTCCCCATTCAATTCGAGCAACTGCCTTTCGACCATCCGGTGTTCATCATGTTCTCTTCGGGTACAACCGGCAAGCCTAAATGTATGGTGCAGGGGGCGGGTGGTGTGTTGATCAATCACCTCAAGGAGCTCATCCTGCATACCGACCTGAAGCGCGAAGACCGGATCATGTACATCACCACTTGCAGCTGGATGATGTGGAACTGGCTGCTGAGCTCCCTGGGGGTGGGAGCCACCGTGGTTCTATACGACGGAAACCCGAACTATCCCGATCCCAGGGCTATGTGGAAGCTGATCCAAGATGAGAAAATAACCATCTTCGGCACCAGCGCCGCCTATATCCATTTCCTCATGAAGGAGGGGGTCACCCCCGGCCGGGACTACGACCTTTCATCGCTGCGGGAGATCTCCCAGACAGGCTCTGCTCTATCGCCTGAGGGCTTCGAGTACGTCTACCGGGAGATCAAGCAGGACTTCCACTTCAATTCCATCTCGGGTGGCACCGATATCAACGGCTGCTTCGCCGCAGGCACCCCGATTCAGCCAGTGTATGCCGGTGAGTTGCAGGGGCCAGCTCTGGCCATGAAGGTGAAGGCGTATGACGAGGAGGGCAACCCCGTGTGGGACCGGCAAGGCGAGCTCGTCTGTGAGGCGCCTGCCCCCTCCATGCCTATTTACTTCTGGAACGATCCGGATGGTCAGAAGTACAGAGACGCCTACTTCACTTTCTACCCTCACAAGAACGTTTGGCGCCATGGGGACTACGTTACCTTCCACAGTGATACAGGAGGCATCACTTTCCAGGGCCGTTCCGACGCCGTGCTTAAGCCGGCGGGGGTACGCATCGGCACGGCGGAGATCTACAACGTCGTGGAGGCCATGGACGAGGTCGCTGACAGCCTGGCCATCGGGCAGAGCTGGCAGGGCGATCAGCGCATCATCCTGTTCGTGAAGCTGGCCGAGGGCTACTCTCTTACAGAGGAACTGAAAGCTAAGATCAAGGACGCGCTCCGAAGAGAGGCCTCACCCCGGCACGTTCCGGCACTGATCTTGGAGACACCAGATGTGCCTTACACCTTCAATTACAAAAAGGTGGAAACCGCGGTGAGCAATATAATCAATGGCCGGCCGGTAGTGAACAGAGACGCTTTGGTCAACCCGGAGTGCCTGGATTACTTTGAACAGATCCTCCCTGAGCTACAAAAAATGTGATGGGTAAACCGTGAACCCCCAGAACGAGCATCTTACATTGACGAAGGGGGGTGATATATGACACAGCCCATTATCGGCCTGTTAATGAGCTAACGACGTCCCAATTCAAAGAGGTGCAAAAAGGAGTTTGGGAATAGGCTCAGCTCAATCGCCTGTCTCCTGGTGCCGCTGGGCTTGTAGTCACCATAAATCGCCTACGCTGGCCTGATAGGCT
>CAZRSI010000278.1:0-3040 GCA_964602575.1 uncultured Anaerolineae bacterium | reverse complement strand
AAGGAGGTGAGATAGTATGGCCCACAAGAAGGGAGGCGGGAAGACCCGCCTGGGACGGGATAGCGAGTCGAAGCGCCTGGGCGTGAAGAAGTTTGGTGGCCAAAGAGTGCGCCCGGGAAACATTATCATACGCCAAAGGGGCACCAAGTTCAAGCCTGGTAAGAATGTTGGTTTGGGTAGGGACTACACCATCTTTGCTACCATTGATGGTTACGTGAAGTTCGAGCATGGGCGAGGTGGCAGAAAGGTAGTCAGCGTCTATCCGGAGATTTCGTAGGAGAGGGGAACCGATGAAAAAGGGCATTCATCCTAAGTACTACCCTGATGCTAAGGTGATATGCAGTTGTGGCAATACTTTTACTGTCGGCGCGACCAAGAAGGTGATTCGCACCGATGTCTGTTCGGCTTGTCATCCCTTCTTCACCGGCGAGCAACGCCTGGTGGACACGGGTGGCCAGGTGGAGCGATTCATCAGGCGCCTGGAGAAGAGTGAGGAGCTAAGGGCCGAAAGGACGGGCGCCCAAGAGGCTGAGGAGGCCGAAGAAGAGGAGGCGTAGTAGAAAGCCGCTGGTTGGGGTTCACCTCACCTGGATGTGGCCCACCTTCTGGCTGAGCGAGGCGGATGGTTGCGACAAGGGCGGGTCTGTGTATCTGCCCTTTCGTTTTGTGGAGGGGTAACCGTGCAACAGAATCAGACCGCCGGATGGATCGAGGTTATCTGCGGCAGCATGTTCAGCGGCAAGACAGAGGAGTTGATTCGGCGCGTCAGGCGGGCTCAGATAGCCAAGCAGAAGGTGCAGGTTTTCAAGCCTGGCCTGGATGACCGCTATCAGCTCGAGAAGGTATCCTCTCACACCGGTATGCACCTGGATGCTATCGTTGTAAGGGAGGCCAAGGAGATCCTTCAGTTGGTGGACCCTGACACCACCGTGGTCGCCATTGATGAGGGGCAGTTCTTCGACTGGACCATCGCTGATGTCTGTAATACCTTGGCCGACCAGGGCCGGCGAGTTATCATCGCCGGGCTGGACATGGACTTCCGTGGTGAGCCCTTTGGTCCTATGCCCCTGTTGATGGCCCAGGCCGAGAAGGTGGACAAATTGCAGGCCATCTGCGTCGTATGTGGGGCGCCGGCCAGCCGCACCCAGCGTCTCATCAATGGCAAGCCTGCTTCCTACGATGATCCGGTGATACTGGTGGGGGCCGAGGAGGTCTACGAAGCTCGTTGTCGCCATTGCCATCAGGTGCCGAAAAAAAAGACCAATGATCAAGACCAGCTCGGGCATTGAGGGTTGAGGTTGAGATGTTGAAGGATGACGTTGGCGAGATCCTCATCACCGAGGAGGAATTGCGAACCAGGGTTGCGGAGCTGGGGCAAGAGATCTCAGCCGATTACCAAGGTAAAGACCTCTTGATGGTCTGCATCCTCAGAGGAGCGGTTATCTTCTTGTCGGACCTCATTCGGCAGATCACTATTCCTCATGAGATAGACTTCATGGCCGTCTCCAGCTATGGGGGCACGCGCACGGAGTCCAGTGGCATCGTTCGCATTCTCATGGACCTAACCACCAGCATTGAGGGGCGCGATGTGCTCATCGTGGAGGACATCGTAGATACCGGACTGACCCTCAGCTATATCATTGATAACCTCCAGACCCGGCATCCGGCCAGCCTCCGCGTGTGTGTCCTGCTGGACAAGCGGGAGCGCCGCCAGGTGGACGTTCCCCTGGACTACGTGGGCTTTGTTATCCCAGACAGGTTCGTGGTCGGTTACGGGCTGGATTACGATGAGAGATACCGCAATCTCCCCTTTGTCGGTGTATTGAGGCCGGAACTTTACATCGAGTGACGAGGCAACGAGGAAATAGAAACGCCGACTCTGTGGCCTGATGGCTATGGAGTCGGCGTTTTGTTTCAGAACAGCGGATTGGCAGGGTTAGCTGTTTTTACCCTGTAGATTCACGGCTACCAAATCCGCGCCCTTCCGTTGATTTATGGCTTTAATCCCACAAGCTGAATGTGTGCCCCTCCTTGGATAGATAGGTCAGGATACTATTGTAAGCGGGATCGGGGCCGATTTCGTTCATGGTCTTTCTTACCGCTTGCTCCAGGGTCAGTTTGTCCACGGTTAAGCCGCGCAGCAGGTACAAGAGTGCCTCGTCGTTGTGAGGTAGATCCACCCACTCGTTCCAGCCGACGACAGCTGCAGCTCCCCGGTCAATAAACGCCTGTGCCAGGTCTGGTGTGCCCAGGCTCTGGCACCCCCCGATGATGATCAAGGTGTCATCGAAATGGCCTGCCATATCGTGGCGGACAAAGCCGGCCACGATGGCGAAGTAGGAGGGCGAATTTTCGCGTCCTAAGCCTGTCGAAGGGTCGTAGAGAAGCTTGGCGCGGCCAATGTGGTTGGTTAGTTGCTCCTTAACGTACCTTTTCTTGTCGTAGAGTTCTGAGGTGAACAGAAACACAGGGCCGCCTGGGATTTTCTCGTTCAGGATATTGGTCGCGTGGGTGCGCATCAGGATCAGCTTATAGCCTTTCGTGGGCAGGGTTCTGTAGAACTCAATCGTGATTTCGTCCCCTTGGTAAACATCAACGCTGAACCCGGCTTCTCTCAGATAGGCCAGAGCCTGGTCGGTGAACTCTGGATTTGGGTGAGTCAGGGCTATCTGATCCACCAGAGCTGCTTTTCTGGGCTTGGGCTCTGGAGTGGGGGTGACCTGCTGCGGGGAAGAGCAGGCAGTACTAAATATGAGCACGAGAAAGGCCAGGAGCACAGTGTGCCAGCTTGGCCTGGATTGAGCAATCCAGGCCAGCAACTCTGAAATTTGCATCTTCTGGGATGGTCTTACCTGGCTGGTCTTTCTCATCTCTCTACTTCAGGGCCGCCGTTTATGTAATCGCGGGTGATTGTTCTTCCGGCCTTGCGCTTCCTGATCACTACTGCTGCTGCAATCATCGCTGCCATCAGCGCCGCCAACCCTGCCCAAGGCGCCAGAAGCTTTACCTTGCTCACCGGGACGATGTAGCCGCCGACGGG
>CAZRSI010000277.1:0-3154 GCA_964602575.1 uncultured Anaerolineae bacterium | reverse complement strand
CACGATATCGGAGTCCCTACTCTTACTTGGGAATTAGTAATGGACAGTCCCGAGCTTGTTAAGCAGGCAAGGGAGATAAAACCCAATTTTAGCACGAGTGTTGGTAGGGGCAAAGGATACCACTTTATCTTTCAAACAGGCAACAATGGAAAACCGGTTCTTACCGTGGTTGGTTCTCACCAAGCGGGTGACACACAACTACCAGCTACTATCACATTTGATCAAGAAACGGGCCAGTTTATTGAATCCAAACACTATATTGACATTGGAGGTATATCCCAATGGGAAGATTTCTAGGCAAATATGCTGATAAAGCTCGGTTCATAATGATATGCTTGGTAACGGCAGGTTTAGTTTATGCATCTCTCTCATTTGTGAGCAGTCACACTATAATGCAACAGTGACGGGATATGCTTTCGGTTTGTACGGTGCAGCTGGAGTGAGATTACAACAATGGCATTTTGCCAATCATCCACCGGGGACCATGTGCGGAGGACAGCGAGATTCGTCTGGAGACTGGCCATGGGGCACTCGTATTCAGATGGATAACTCCGTCTTACAGCACGATGCGCTAAACAACGCGTATTACCGGACAAATTTTTATCTGTATGACAATGGTGATCCGCAGTGCCAAAAAGGCCTGGATTGGGCTGATTTACATTTTGGACGATACTATCAATGGATGTGGTCTAGTTGTTATTGTCCGGGTACTCCTAACCCAGTGTGCGAACCCGGTTGGAACGGGGTAGATAACTGTCAAGACGCGATAAACTTTGGTAGCGCTGTTCGTGGTTATACCAAGTACTGAAGTAAGGTGTCGTCTGAGCCAGAAGGAACTTTGGGGCAGAGGAGAGCGAGGTATCGGAAAGTCTTCCACACTCTAGCCTGATTTGATAATATATATGATAATAGTCGAAAGATACGCAACACGGCAAGAAGCTGCGGACGTGTATTTCGGGGATCGTTTCGGTGATCCAGAAGTGGCGTCGGAGCCGGTGTGGGTGGTGAGGATCAAGGGCAAAGTCTGTCTCAGGACCCCAGGGGGGCTGGGGATGGTTTCTAGCAAAGGGTGTCTAGAAGGCGATGGCGTCACCTACGTTATCTCCCAGAAGACTGGGTACTTGTTGGCGACCAACAATAGTGCGCGGACGCGGAGTGAGAGGTTAGAGATGTTAGGCCAAGAGTAGATCCCGCCGCAGGTCAGGTTGTCTTTACCTCAAATGTTTGCGGCGTGGGCGGCGGGTACGGGGCTCCCTGGGCCTTACTGACGGTGTAGCGCCAGTGGTCCAGGAGGTATACCCCATTCGCGGCCGCCGGGGACAGATTACAGGTGCTATCATGATTGAAAAGGGGCACTACGGCAGTGCCCCTTTTGGTTTCTCACTCCACGCGGATGCTACCCACGATGACCCGGTCGCCCGTTAGATTCAGCTCCTGGTCGAAGATGGGCACGCGCCTGGTGGTGGCGATGCCGTACATCCCTACCTCGATCCAGTACTCCCCCGGCGGCGCCTGGGGGTCGAGGACGACGGTGTAGCGGTCGTCTATGACCTGTCCCTCCAGCCACTTGGGAATCCACAGGAAGGTGGGATAGCTGCCACCCAGCGGGGTGAAGTCCTTCTGCCCCCAGATGCGATTCGAAGAGTCTATGACGTGGACGAAAATGGTATAGCACTCATCCACGGGCTGCAGCGCCCGCCAGTAGAGGGTGACATAAAGAGTTCCACCTGGCCGCACCATAGGCGGCTTCACGCTGACCTTCTCCAGCAGGATCTCGCTGTTGAAGTTGGCCAGGGCTTTTTCTATGAGATCTGCAGGCGGCTGGACCTCGCCTTCTTCGACGCGTACCGTTGTCAGCTCGATGGTGGTGCCGCCGCTGGAGAGAGGCAGGTCCTGCCCTCGCGAGAGGGAGGTGATGCCCAACTCCAGGGGGTACTCGCCCGGCTCGGTGCCGAAGGGGATGGTGATGTCGTAGCGCTCGGCCACCACCTCGCTCGATTCCCAGAAGGGAGTCAGGAAACGGCTGTCGGTGGTGAAGCGGTACCAATGGGCCAGGTGGACGAAGGGCATGTAGTACTCGTCCAGCTTCTGCAGAGCCTGCAGGTAGAGGGTCAGGTGGATGGTCTCGCCCACCCGCACCGCGTCGCGGTCCAGGTCGTATCCCAGGAGGGCTATTTTGTCCTCGACGGTGGCGTCCAGGGGATGCTGCATGGGCGGGGGCTCGAACATCGGCTCGGGCAGCACCTGGTAGAATGGGCCCACTGGCAGGAGGCGGTATCTCTCTGCCACCGAGCGGCGATAGCCCGACAGGTAGACGGGACCCTGGCTCAGGTTGGCCTCCACTGCCTCCAGCCAGGGGTTGGCCGTGCCAGCGGGCACGAACCTGGCCTGGATTCTGGGCTTCCGCCCTTCGACGAACTCGTAGTACCAGAGGGGGGTGATGTGGTTCCAGTCGCAGAGGAGGACAGCGCTCTCGTCTTGAAAGTAATCGAAGGTGGCCTGGACGAAGTCGTCGGCGAAGCGATAGTCGCTGAGGTCCACCCGAGGGAGGTTGAGCAGGCCCATCCTGAGGGGGGATACAAACAGGAGCATAGCCAGGCCAACTGAGCACAGAGCTTTCGCCCGGGGCCTGGCCCGCCATCTCCCCAGAAGATCGAAAAGAGCCATGGCCCCGCAGCCGATCCAGATGGCGTAGGCCATGAAGGGCAGGTGCAGGTATTTCATTACGTCCTGGATGGTGTTCATGATGAGGGCCGAGTTCAGGGCGAAGAAGAGCGCCAGCAGCACGAACGCTCTCGGTCTTTTGAGGGCCAGCCAGATGGCCCCTACGATGCCCAGCAGGATGCCGAGAGCATCGTACTGCAGGCCCAGGAGCGTCTTGAGGGCCAGGATACGCTGGGGTTGCTCCCGCCAGCCGAAGGGGAACAGGTTCATGCGCAGACCCTGGGCCGTGACGAGGCGCAGGAAGCCCTCTAGCGTATCCGCATCCTGCGGGCCGAAGGGAGAGGGGCTTCTGAGAGGGTAGTAGACATAAACTGAGAGGCCGAGAAGGAATAGGAAGCCCAGGATTGCCAGTTTTCGTAGCTGCTCAGCCCATGTCCGAGGCGGAGCGGGCTCGGTCGGGAGACCTTCGCACATTGTGGAACGAGCGTAA
>CAZRSI010000276.1:0-3168 GCA_964602575.1 uncultured Anaerolineae bacterium | reverse complement strand
CCCAGAGGCGGGGTAACCCCCCACAGATGTGGGGGTGGGGGTGTGGTATAATAAATATAAGTGCGGTTGAGGTATCAGGGAGGGTGCCTATGGCCACAATTGACTTGCAGCGTATCGCCTTACTTATTGGCAAGGAAGAGCCATCAGTTTTCAAAGATTACTTGGATCAGGTAGCCAACCAGTCCTTGCTCCCCTACAAGGCAGTCTTTCAGTACGGTGACAAGAAAGGGGAGAGCCTGTACACACATGTCGTGAACGGCGTCTTCGTGCTAGAGACATTGCGCTCTGCATTGCACCTCGGCGATGACGAAGCCCGCGTGCTCTACACCGCCTTTACCGTGCATGACATCAATAAGGCACTGGGCCGGCAAGAAGCCTTTGGTAAACTGGCTACGCGCGAGAATATTGCCGCCGAGATCGAACGGCTGGGGCTATCCACCTTTTTCCCAGACTGGGAAACCTGTCTAGAAGACATCACCAGCCTGGTGCGCGGTCATTCCGCTCACCATCACAGCGGGGGCGAACGATGGGTTGTCAAGCGGGCTCCTGTCTATGCACTGGGGCTGGAACGGGTGAATGCGCTGCTGCATCTGATGCGTGCCGCCGATGTAGTGGATCTCTCCCACACGCTGGAAGAGCGATCGCACAAGGCCGCTTTCTTGAGCCATCTCAACGCCTACCTTGCCGACAGTGGCCTGCCCGTACAGTACGAGTTTTTTACCCATCGTCTGACAGAGATGCGGGGACTGCTCACTAATGTCATCCACAATGTCATCGTCACCGAGTTGCGAGACAGGTACGGGCTGGTACCGCTACTGTTTTATCCCGATGGCGTGGCCTACCTGATCGAGCGAGAGCGGAAGCTAACTATTGGACCAACTGAGCGGCAGCGCATGGCCCGGCGGATTGCAGAAACCATCTCCAGCATGACCGAGGCGAAGTTCCGCGAGTTCATACGGTCTACCCCCCACGGGATCAAGGTGGATGCCAAATGCCTAGAATTGGGTGTGCCCTTTGGCCGCATCTGGCGCGAGATATACAATCTGGTCCAGCGGCGCACCTTTGACCCGGACGACCTGGAACGCAAGGCCCGAGAGCGAGCCGAACGCAACTTTGAGAAGAATGCCCAGATAGTTCCCCAGGCCGCGGGTGAGGTCGAGCGGTTGCTGGCTGCACCTGAGCGGCTAGTCACGAGCGATCCGGCTCGTCTGCGCGCGAGCGAATTGGCCCGCAGCTTCTACATCCTCCTTAGCACCCACTTTGCTGATCAGGTATCCGAACCGTGGAAGCGAATCTACCGGCTGCTTGAAGTGCCGGAGGCCCGGTGGCCCATCTATGCGTATTTCGACGCCCGCTATGACCGTCCTTACGTCCTGGCCCAAGATTTGGCTCTGTCCGAGGAAGAGGTCTACCGACGCCTCGAAGCGGCTGGAACTGAGCTGATGGTCGAAGCTGGGGCGGACGAGGACCCTAAGGTGATACTGTTCGACGACTATCTGGCCCGCTACGCCCTCTTCGGTCCAGACGGTCGAGAGGCTGTTGATTTCGCTGACCACCTGGCCCACTATGTCGCCAGCCAGCACAAGCAATGCGTCTACTGCAGCGGGCCTTTCCCTACGGCGAAGTGGATGACTGCCGATGTCCGCTCCGATATCACTGTACAGACTTTCTCCAACCGGTTGCGGGGTGGGCCGGGGGAACCGAAGAAGCACATCTGCGCTGTGTGCCAGCTCCAGTTCCTGCTGGAAAAACTGAACTACCCGACGGTGCGAGGTGAGAAGACAATGTACCTGCATCTATTCCCTTACTCTTTTCTGACAGAGCCCTTTATCCAAGGACTGCATCGCACCGTGCAACGGATCACTACAGAGGACACAGCGGTGCAGGCTCTAAACCTGCGCCACCAGGAGGCCATGCGGTCCTATCTGGAAGGGAAGATGATACCACCCACTTTCCGCGCCCGCACAGCCAAAGACAGGCCTCAGCCGTATGGCCTCTATCTACCTCGCTACGCTGAAACAGTGGGCAATTTGCTCATCTTTCCCGTTAACCCGGCCGGCGACAATGATACCCAGCGCTTCCTTTTTGTGTTGTGGAATGCGCTGGTCTTGCAGCGACATTTCGGAGTTAAGGTACTGCTCAGCAACTCGCCTGTGGCCCCGTTGGGCAAGGAGGAGTTCAGTGACCTGTATGTAGACAACATCCCGCTGACCTGTCGAGGGCTCCTGCCGCACAACGACTACTCTCAGTTCAAGGACGGCACTCAGGAACCAGGAACGCTGCCCCGTCTTTGGGAGGAGGTAAAGCACCTCTTTGCCCTGCACAGGTGGATGCGCACTACCGGTCGGCAGGATGAGATGGTAGCCCTGGTGAGAGCGCTGGCCGAGGGATCGCTGGCTCTGTTCTACACGTCGGAAAAGTTGCTGGAAGCCCGGGTGCGGTCTGGCCAGCAGACAGAAAGGGGATTGACCACCTGGCTTTCGCAGCAGGCTTTCCCCCATGTAGAAGCATTAGCCTTGAGTAAAGGAGGTGTCTGGATGACAAAACTGAGCGAAGTACTGCGACGATTGGCGGAGATCGCCTGGCAAAATGGGCTGCGGGGGCGGTCGCTGGAGAAGAGCGCTCTGCTCTTCCCCCTGGATGAGGTGTTCCAGAAGCTTGGGCATCCTGGCGGGGCTGCTGACCGCGAAGCCCTGATAGCCGCAGCGGTAATGGACATCTTCGAGCACCTGAGCCGCATTGCCGACGAGCGGTACAGACCAGGCCGTCGAAAGTGGGAGGCCAGCAAGATGTTCGTAGAGACCTTCTTCAGCGGTGTGCTTGATGGTGTCTACAGTGGCAACGTACGCAAGCTGCTGGCCGATGAGAAGCTGCTCCGTTCCGCCTTCCTTTTCTACGTGCGGGAGCAGATCCCGCGCAAGGAGGTGCCGGAGGAGGTGGAAGCGGAACTGGAGATCGAGACTGGAGCAGAATGACAAAACCGGCATACAATTACGATGCGAAAGGAGGCACGAGATGACCATCATTGAGAAGTACGCGGATCACTTTCTCCCCCGATACAGCAACTACCCCCAGGGGCGTTACATCAGCCTGCTCTTGGTGCGGCGGGTGGAATCGGAAGCCATGTTTCGCACCGAAGGAAGTGGCGAACCGCTGAACAAGGAGTTC
>CAZRSI010000275.1:0-3176 GCA_964602575.1 uncultured Anaerolineae bacterium | reverse complement strand
CTTAGATATACCTTGGGCAAGCATCTTCAGGATCAATTCCACAGGAATGCGAGCCCCCTTGGTAACAGGCTTGCCTACCATGATCCTGGGGTCACTGGTAACGCGATTGAGAAGTTGATCTGTCATCACGCCTTCCTACTCTCTAAAATCTCATAACTAAACACGGTTCTCCTCAACCCTTCCTCCAAAGTCACCCGTAGCTCCCAGCCCAGAAGCTCTCTCGCCTTTGCATTATCCCCCACCAGATGCCATACCTCACCTTGACGATAGGGCAGTGCCCCGATGAGGGGATGGATGGGATTGCCCATCAGTTCCAATACCTTTTCCACCACCTCTCTCACTGTGCGTTCCTTTCCGGTGCAAAGGTTGATCGTCTGGCCGATGGCTGCCTCCGCGAGCGAGGCCCTGATGTAGCCCTCCACCACGTCGTCAACGTAAATCCAGTCCCGGCCCTGCTCCCCGCCGGTCATCAGGAAATCCTCCCCCCGCAGAGCGTGAAGGATGACCTGGGGAATCAGCGCTCGTGCGCTTTGGCGCGGGCCGTAGACGGTGAAGGGCCGCACGGTGACAATGGGGTAGCCGTGCGTTCGGTGGTACATATTACAAAAGAGCCAGGCCGCCGACTTAGAGGCAGCGTAGGCGTTGATGGGGTCGGGCATCTGGTTCTCGCGCATGGGCGGAGTGTTGTGCCCGTACTCGTAGCAGGTGCCGGTGTTCACGAAGCAATCGCAGTTCGTCTCCTCCAGTGCCTCCAACAGGTTCAGCGTGCCGATTACGTTGACCTGCACGGCCAGTCTCGGATCCACGCCGGGGTTGGTGACGCCCGCGGCGGCCAGGTGATAGACCTTGCGGGGCTGACATTCTCGTGTCAACTCTCGCACTCTCTGGCCATCACGCAGGTCAACCTGGTGGACGCGCACTTTGTCCAAAATGTTCGTAACGTTGGCCTTGCTTGCCCCAGGCTTGACGGCTAGTGTGACCTCTGCCCCCTCGGCCACCAGTCGCTCCGCCAGATGGGAGCCGATGAAGCCGGTGGCGCCGGTGACGAGAACCGATATGCCCTTCAGCGATGTCATTCCCCAACCTCGGCCAGAAAGCGGCTGACCGTCACAGCTTTGATGCCTCGTTTTTGAAGCTGCTCCAGCAGTTCCAGGTCACGGGTAATGTCCTCGTCCCTGCTGACAATGTACTGTGCACCACCGACGATGGCGGTTTCCAGCACCATATCATCCCTGGCATCATGGCACAAGTGCAACTCGCCGCTGATTTCAACAGGAGTGGCCCTCTCTGTGATCAAGAGGAGCAATTCCTCAACCTGGGCCTCTGTTACACCAAACCGCTGTTGGATACGCGGACGATACAAAACATCCTCTAGTTCCTCCAGCAAGGGCTTTGAAACAATGATTTTGTACCGCCCAGCGAGCCAGGCATCTCGTGTTCTGGCAGGGAAGCCGTGCGGGTTGATCAAGGCGGAAACCCATACGTTGGTATCAATCAGCGCTACGATTTCCATAGCGAATCTTTCGCACCTCGTTGAAGGTGGCGGTGATCTCGGCCTCGATCTCGTCGGACGAGTATCGTGCCGTTTGGCTGTGGATTTCTGCTAAGAGACGATCAAATCGCTCTCTCCACTTGGTCTCTGCTTCAACTCGCTCGCGTTCTGCCATTTCCCGCAGCCGACGATACTCCTCGAAAGGCAGTATTGCAAATACCGGTTGCCCATCCCGTTCGAGGATGATCGGTTCTGCTAAATCTGAAGGTGCAGTCTTGTAGGCAACTTGTGCTTCTTTCAATTCCTTATCTTCAGCCATCTTGCATCCTCCATTCTTCAGTAAAGAACTCGCGATACCAGTCCAAGGTCTTCCGCAAACCAGCTTCCAACGTCCACTGCGGTTCCCAGCCCAGCAGTTGCCTGGCCTTCGTGCTGTCAAGATATTGATGACGTATCTCGTGGAGGGGTTCGTTGAGAATAACAGGCTCCAGGTCCGGACGGCCAGCGACCTGCAGAATGGCCTCGACCACCTCCAGCACTGTCTTGGGGTCGTTGAGGCCGAAGTTGAAAGCCTGGCCCTGGATGGCCGGGTCGTCCAGACGCTCGGCCAGCAAGATGTAGGCGCTGACGATATCCTTGACATAAAGATAATCGCGCGTTGGTGTGCCGTCGCTGCGGACGATGGGCTGCTCGCCGTGGAGCACCGACCGGATGGTGCCCGGCACCACCCGGTCCCAGTGCAGGTCGCCGCCGCCGTAGATGTTCCCGCAGCGAGTGATGCTCACTGGCAGGCCATAGGTCTCGGCGTAGGCCAGGGCGATGAGGTCTGCACACGACTTGGAGACGTCGTAAGGATGTCGACCCTGCAGTGGCGCGTCCTCGGTGTAGGGCAGGTTTTCGTGCTCCCCGTAGGCCTTATCGCTGGAGGCGATAACCAATCGGGTTAGGGTGGGGCAGCGGCGAGCGGCCTCCAGCACCGTCCACGTGCCTTTGATGTTGGTCTCGAAGGTGGAGAGGGGAGCGCGGTTGGCCACGGTGACCAGCGCCTGGGCCGCCAGGTGAAAGCAGGTGTCCACCTCGTACTCGGTGAGGACCCGTTCCATCAGGGTGTAGTCGGTCACCGAGCCGCGTACGCGGACGATGCGCCTATCGTAGCCGGAGCGGACGAGTTGCGATCGAGGGTCTTCGTCGTAGATCAGCCCCACCACGTGAGCCCCTCGGTCTACCAGGGCCATCGTCAGCCAGGAACCCAGAATGCCTGTGCAACCCGTGATGAAGACGTTTCTACCCCACCAGTTGAACTCTGACGTTTGACGCTTAACGCTTGACGCTTGAACTTCTCCTGTCATTCCCAGACCTTCCATGGTGCCTTGCCCGAGGCCCACAACTCATTCAGGATACGCAAGTCGGTGCGTGTGTCCATGCACTGCCAGAAGCCATCGTGGCAGTAAACGGCCAGTTGCCCATCGGCGGCCAATTGCTCCAAAGGCTCCTTCTCCAAGACACTGTTCTCATCCAAGTAATCGAACACCTCTCGGTTGAAGACGAAGAACCCGCCGCTTACCAGGCCATCCACTTGTGGCTTCTCTTTGAAAGAGGTAACCAAGCCCTTGCCATCGGTTTGCACCACCCCGAAGCGGGAGAAGGGGTGCACCCCAGTCACGGTGGCGATCCTGCCCATCTT
>CAZRSI010000274.1:0-3176 GCA_964602575.1 uncultured Anaerolineae bacterium | reverse complement strand
TTGCCCGATCCGCCAGGCCCTGAGATCACCGTGGATGAAGGGATCGGGATGCCTTCAGGCATCAGACGATCCAACCATTCGAGGTTGGTATGAAAATTCTCCATTTTTATCCCTCCTACAAGTTGCCTTTTTCATCTCTATCCATCCCGCCCCATCCCCATCCCGGCCACCAGCGTGCCGCAGTCGGGGCAGCGACCGTCCGGTTGGACGTGGTTCTCAAGGATCCGATAGCCAGCGCGCCGGATCAGCAGTCGGCCACAGCCAGGGCAGAAGGTATTCTCCTCACCCAGCACGTTGTCCATGTAGACATAGCGCAACCCCGCCTCCAGGCCGATCTCTTGCGCCTGGCCAAGCGTTGAAATAGGAGTCGGCGGTACGTCGGCCATCTTGTAAGCCGGAAAGAAGCGGCTGATATGCCAGGGCGTATCCACCCCCAATTCGTTGGCCACGAACTCAGCCGCATCCTTCAGTTCTGCGGGATTATCGTTGACGCCGGGGACGACCAGTGTGGTCACCTCCAGCCAGATGCCCAGCCGCTTCATCGCCCTCAAACTGTCCAGCACCGGCCCCAGCCGTGCACCAACGTACTTGCGATAGGTCTCCTCACGGAAGGCCTTCAGGTCCACGTTGGCCGCGTCCAGGTAGGGACGGAAAGTCTCCAGCATCTCCTCCGTCATGTAGCCATTGGTGACGTAGATGTTGGCCAGGCCAACGTCGTGAGCCAGGCGCGCCGTGTCGTAGGCGTATTCAAAGAAGACAGTCGGCTCGGTGTAGGTGTAGGCGATGCTCCGGCAGCCAGCGTGCTTCGCTGCGGCCACAATCTGCTCCGGGCTGGCCTCCTGGCCTGAGATCAAGTGGTGCTCGCGAGGCATCTGGGAGATCTCCCAGTTCTGGCACCAACGACAACGAAAGTTGCACCCCGGCGTGGCGATGGAATAGGCTGTGGAGCCAGGGTAGAAATGGAACAGCGGCTTCTTCTCCACCGGGTCCACGTGGTGAGCGATGATGCGGCCGTAGACCAGGGTGTAGAGCGTCCCGCCTTGATTTTCCCGCACCTGGCAGATACCCTTCTTCCCCTCGGCGATGACGCAGCGATGGGCGCACAGGTTGCAACGCACTCGGTTATCCGACAACTTCTCGTAGAGCATCGCCTCTTTCATTGGCCGCTTCCCCCTATTCTACCCACAGGATCGCCATCGCCCCCATCAGGCCCTCCGCGAATGAAGCTTCCTCATGTAGAACCTCCGCCCCTCGTAGTCTATCTCGATGAGCTGACCCTGAGCAACCAGCCGCCGAACGATGGGCCAATCCGCACCGGCCCGCGCCAGGAACTCGCTTACAGCCTCCTCCCGCATGGGATGCACGGCAGTGATGCTCAGCAGGTCCTCCTCGACGTTCCCCGTGAAGGCAAAAGCATTGCCCTCGTAACCGATCAGGTATTCCACCTGATCCACTCTCTCGCTGACTATCTGGTAGGCCCGATTGATGGCTTGCTCAGAAGGAGGCTGCACCCACTCCTCGGCGGGCGGCCTGGTGGGGATGGCCAGATAGGCTCTGGCAGGCCGGAGGCGGGCCAGAAAGTCGGCCACCTCTCTGAGGCGATCATCGCTGTCATTGACGCCCTCGACCAGCATCGTCTCCGTCGCCAGTTCTCCACTGTAGGCCCCCGCAAATTCGAGCATCCCGTCCAGAATCGAGGCCAGTTGCAGCGTCCGATGGGGCCGGTTGATCCGGCGCCAGACCTCTTCCTGCGTGGAATCCACTTTGAGGGAGACCCAGTCCGCTCCCATCAGGTGCTCTCTCACGTCCTCGCGCCAGATGAGGGAACCATTCGTGATCACCGCAATCCTAATTCCCAAAGGCTTCAACAACTCGATCTCATGTCCGAGGTTAACGTCCAGGGTGGGCTCCCCATCAGGCACGAAGGTGAGGTAGTCAATCGTCTCCCCGACCTCCTTCACCTTTTCGACCTTGTGCTGGACATCCTGCCATATCTCCTGAGGCTCATAAAACGCACGGCGCTCAACCTGCATCTTTATGGTGCGCCCCAACTGGCAGTAAACACAAGAATAGGTGCACACCTTGGGTGGGATGTTGTTGATACCTAAGCTGCGCCCCAGGCGTCTGGATGGGACTGGCCCAAAAGCAATCATGCTGTCCTCGCTTTCATTTGCCCGTGTACCTCTCTCATCTGGCTCGGACCAACAAGATTGGCATGCTGCTGGCGCGGAGCACCCGGTCGGCCACGCTGCCCAAAGTCCAACGTCCACGGCCTGTCCGGCCATGGGTGCACATGGCGATCAGATCTATCCGGTTGGCCTCGGCGTACCCGATGATTGATTCCGCCACCGCGCCGATCTGCATAGCCGTGGACACGTTGATCCCCTGCTCCTTCAAACGAGAGGCCACACGGTCCAGATAGGCCTGGGCCTCCTGCTCTGCAGTCTCAAGAACTCCCTGAAAGGGCAGGTACCACTCGCCTATGAGCGATCCGGCAAAGTAGACAATCGGCACCTGGAAAAGGACTATCCCGGCACCGAAAGCCCGGGCGACGGAGGTGGCCGACGGCAAGACCTGCTCGGCCACAGCCGAGCCGTCCAGCAGCACCAGGATGCGCTGGCATGGCATAGGCTCCCAGGGGGCGCTCACCTCGCCCTCTTGCGCGCGCACCAGTAGCACTGGTACGCTGACGGACTGCAACACACGCTCGGCCACGCTGCCATGCGTCCAACGGCTGACGCCAGTATAGCCGTGGGTGGCCATGACGATCTGCTGGATGTCTTTCTGCTCAGCATAGTCCACGATAGCTTCCGCCGCTGGCCCCTGCCGGACGACCTGACGAACACTCAGGCTGGCATCCTGAAGTTGGCTCGCCACCTTGCGCAGGTAGTCGTTGGCCTCTACCTCGAGTTGTTCCATCAGAGCCGACGCTTCCAGACCGGCACTATCCAGGATTCCCCTGGCGTCAGGCGGAATCCAAACGGCGCGGAGAAGAACAAGTGTGGCCGGTAGTCCCCGGCCCAGCGTTATGGCGCAGGGTAGCGCCTGCTCGGCCAAAGGAGAACCATCCAGTGGAACGAGAATTTGAGTCGTCACGATATCCCCCTTTCTTCAAATCCAACTTCGTCGTCGGGGCGACAGCAGGGCACTGAGGACAAAAAACGCCGTGGCCGTCA
>CAZRSI010000273.1:0-3181 GCA_964602575.1 uncultured Anaerolineae bacterium | reverse complement strand
GGTCCACCCGGGCCCCGGCTCTACCGCCAACCGCATCGCGGCGCGGGGGGAGTTATATCGGGCCAGCCATGGCATCTTCGAGCGGAAGTGGGGAAGCGCCCTCAACGGACGGTTCTCCCACGAGGTGGTGTGGGTGGGTGGCACAGCGGCGGCGACAGGGTACGAGTTCTGGTCGCGGCGGGCGCAGCGGGCGGCCCTGGACGCGGGGGTGCTGACGTATTTTCAGCACGCCCGCCGCGTGCCTGGCGAGGTGCCGCCGCCTCCGGACGTGTGGCTGAGGGACTGCATGGGACACATCGGCGATCCCCTCATGCCCCAGGTGATCATCGAGCACGCCTCGCGTTTCCCTCGCTGCTCCGGTCGGTACAGAATTGGCTGGACGATGAGCGACGTGGAGCCCTGGCCCAAAGAATGGCTGGACGGCTGCTGGTGGGTGGATGAGGTCTGGGTACCGACCGAGATTGACCGTCAGCGTCTCATCGGGTCGGGGATCACCGTTCCCATCACAGTGATGCCCCTGGGAGTGGACCCCGGATACTTCCACCCTCATATCCTTCCCTGGCCGGAGCGTCCGCCGGTGGACTTCCTGTTCGTGAGCAACTTCCAGTGGGGGGTGCGGAAGAACCCGGACCTGTTGATCGCGGCCTTTCGGGATGAATTCTCCAAGGACGAGGATGTAGGATTGTTCATCAAGACCACGCCGCGGCTACCTGGGGAGAAGCTAGCCATGCAGACCAGGTGGTGGCTGCGGGAGCCCTCGGCGCCGGTGTTCATCTATCAGCACCCGGTGCCCGATTTCGCCCTGGGCCAGGTGTATACTCAGGGAGATTGCTTCGTGCTCCCCACCAGTGGGGAGGGATGGTGTCTGCCCGCTCTGGAGGCCCTGGCCTGCGGGGTGCCGGTGATCGTGACGGGGTGGAGTGCTCCCCGTGAGTGGGGAACGGATGAGGAGGGAAACGCTCTGCCAGGGATGCACTTCCTGGATTATGAACTGGTGGAATGCCGCAGCGACATCCCGCTGTACCGCGATTCGGTGTGGGCGAAGCCGAGCTATGAGCATCTCAGGAAGCTGATGCGAGAGGCGTATGAGAACCGCGAGGAGTGGAGGTCTCAGGCCCTGGAGGGCAGTGAAATCGTGCGGGAGAAGCTCACCTGGGGGCATGTTGGAGCCAGGCTGAGGGAGCGGTTGGAAGCTATCGAGGGCTACGGAGGATAGGTTGGAGACCAGATATCAGGGATTAGAGCATTTCGAGGGAGACAAATAGCGGAGGATAGGTCAAGGGAGTTCGACCAATGTCTCGATCTCGCTGAGGACAGCCGCCAGATCGGGTGCAGATGAGGCTACGACATGCTGTTCACTGCCCTCGTGTTTGTGGTGGGGATACGTGGGAAGGTTCAGCCTCTTGTGATGTCCCGTGTTATCATAGCGGAAAACCAGTTTCCTGGCAGGATCCATGTATTGGTACACGTAAGTCAAGCGATTCACACCGATCTCAACGTCCACAAACTCGCGCACGTGAAGAACCGAGCCATCCACGAGATAGACTTCCCCACGGATGAAACCCTCGTGGGCGCCCCGCTTGTCGTAGGTCATGTTGAAAGAGCTGACAACAGGGCAGGAATCAATGGTTTGGCGGAGTTGGTCGAAATAGGCTTCAATTCGCAAACCGGATCTCCCGTAGGGTATTGGCCTTCTCTCGCAATCGCTGAAGCAGACGGTATTCTCCGACCCATTCGGCAAACTCCAGGGTCTCCTCAAATTCGTCCTGCTCATAGCGCCGAATGAACTCCGCCGAGGGCAGGCCATATCGGGCCTCGAATTCCTGGAGCCTCTGCTCGGTGCGACGGATGCCCGCTTCCAGCAAGCGCAGCTCGGTGCGAAGTGCTGCCTCCACGAGGGGCTTCAATTCGCGTTCGCGTGGAGAGATCAGTGTGAGTTCTGTCATTTATAGTCCTCCTCCTGGCACCACCTGGGTTCCTGGCCAATTATATCATACTTGTCTAAACTGGACAAACGAAAGGGGACATGGGGGAGAAAGCCAGGGAGGGGGTAAAGACAGAGGGAATGCATCTCAGAGGGCCTGTTTAGAATAGCTCGTCGGTCAGGAGGTGAGAAAGCATGGCTAAAGTGACCTTGCCCCTCTTGGGGGTATCTGCTTCGGGGATGCTGGCCAGGCAGCTAGTGTACCGTGCCCGCGCCGGGTTCACCACAGCCGGAGTGTGGAAGGGGAAGCGGGACGCGCAGAGCCCGGCCCAACTGGCTCAGCGGGAGCGGTTCCAGAAGGCGAAGGAACTCTGGCCGTACCTGGACGATGAGACGAAGAGTGAATTCGCCGCGGTGGTGGCTGATCAGCACCTGACAGCGTGGCATGGCTTTCTGTCTCAGGTGTTGGATGGAACTGTCTCTGAGGTGACTGTTGGGAAGAGCGTAGTGGGGGGCCCAGATTTGTTTTGGATATAAGTGAAAGGAAAAACGCCCGCCTGGCCGGGCGTTTTTTGTTTCCCTCTTCAGAGGGGAGACTACGGAGCCAGATACGCCTCGCCGAAGGACTGAATCTGGTCCGAAGTCATGTTCTGGGGCTCGGCCGGAGCTATGTCCAGCTCCAGGTCGTAGGCCGCCGCAGCGTGGCAGAAGAGGATCTCACCCTTGGTGATGGGGTCGATGGAAGCGTAGTCGATGTCGCAGTCGAGGATGCCCAGGGAGTTGGCCACCGCAGTCCACTTGGCGGAGTTGGCGGCGCTGTCCCAGGCGGTGAGAGCAGCGTCGATGTTGGCGAAGTCGGGGCCGAAGCACTGGCCCAGGAAGTATGCGTTCCAGATCTTTCCAGCAGGAGTGGCCGCCTTGATCTGGGTCTCCAGCGTGGATCCAGCCTGGATGAAGCTGAGGCCATAGCCCATGGCCTTGGTCTTCAGCCGCACGTCACCCTGAGCCTTGCTCTTCGGGTTCTTCGGCTTCAGCCACTTGCGGACCGAGGTCAGTCCGTCGCGGGCATGGGGGATGGGCATGTAGACGATAGCCTGACCCAGCTTGCCCGTAGCCTCAACACCCAAGAGGGGCAATGTAACCCTTGCCATGTCCTGTTTCACCTCCTTTCTTGTAAGGCTGTCTAAATATTAGCATGAATTTGTATCTATGTCAAGTAGACACCATGAATCCACCAGGGCCTGGAAAACGGGAAGG
>CAZRSI010000272.1:0-3194 GCA_964602575.1 uncultured Anaerolineae bacterium | reverse complement strand
CATCTATGCTGCGGGATCTGATCAACATCTACCGGTAAAGGAAAGCGAGAATGAGGAAACCGTTCAACTGGCGTGAGTTCTTGATCCTGTGGGCGGCTGGGATCTTGGGGGTAGTCGCCGTGCTGCCCTACACCTTGACCTTGCAGGCACCTCTGATCGAGCAGATGCCTTCCTTGCCCATGCCCCTGAGCGTGGTGATCGCTGTCCAGATAGTCCAGAACGCCGTGCTGGTGGTCATTGCCGTCGGCCTGGGATTGCTTCTGGCGACGCGGGTCGGCCTGGGCGCACCGCTGCTGGAGGCGCGCTTGGCGGGGGAGCCCGTGGGCCAGCGGCTTTGGGCGCTGCTAGCGCCTTCTGTGCTGGCTGGTGCAGCGGCGGGAGTGGCCATCATCGTGCTCGATCTGCTGGTCTTCGCCCCTGGGATGCCGGCTACCATCGCTACCGAGGGACATCCCCCTGCCTGGCAGGGGTTCTTGGCCTCCTTTTACGGCGGCATCACCGAGGAGCTCTTCATGCGCCTCTTCCTGATGTCCCTTCTGGTCTGGCTGGTGGGCCTGGTGTGGCGAGAGGCTCCTGGTCGGCCAGCGGCTGGAGCTTTCTGGGTGGCTAACCTGGGTGCGGCCATCCTCTTCGGGTTGGGCCACCTGCCAACAACGGCGACTTTGGTTTCTCTGACAGCTATGGTGATTCTTCGGGCCACCGTGCTGAACGGGATCGGCGGGGTCGTCTTCGGGTATCTATACTGGAAGCGTGGATTGGAGGCGGCCATGCTGGCCCACTTCAGCGCCGACATCGTGCTACACGTGCTGACACCGCTGATCCTTGCTGCTTAGCCCTTTTTCCGTCCCCTTCGTTTCCGGGGCCTCGGTCCGCCGCGATAGCTGGGGGCAATAATAGCGAAGACGGTGCAACGAGAGAAGTCCAGGATACGCGAGCAGAGACGGGGATTTGTCTTCTCGAACTCCTCCACCGATTGCTGCATGGTGATCACAGTGGGCAGTCGAGCGTTGTAGCGGTGATTGAAAAGCTGGAAGAGCTTCTCCTGAGCCCAGGTCGTGGCACTCTGGGTGCCCAGGTCGTCGAGGATTAACAGAGGGGCATTGCGCACTTCTTCGAAGCGCTGATCGTATGAAACCAGGCTCTGCGGGTTAAAGGTGGCTCGCAGATGATCCAGTAAATCTGGCACGACGACGAATAGGGCCGAATAGCCCAGGTTCACGCGATAGTTGGCGATGGCTGCCGCAAGATGGGTCTTGCCGCAGCCGTAAGGGCCCGTGAAGACCAGCCAGTCTACTGGATTCTCGGCGTACTCCCTGGCCAGAGTGTAAGCTCGCTTGAGATTCTCGTGCTCCTCGCGAGGGAGTTCATGAGCTCGCAGGTCAAAGGTCTCGAAGGTCTTATCACTGTGCAGGTGGAGGCTGGAGAGCTCCGACTGATCCGCAGCCACCCCGCTGCGGCGGAAATCGGGGGCCAGGATGGTGACGATCTCCGACAGGTCGGGGTCCACCAACCGGGAGCGAAGTCGCAAATCTATTTCCTCTAGCTCGCGATTGGTGGTAATGACCGTGGGGAGCCGAGCATTGTAGCGATAGTTGAGCAACTGATACAGTTTCTCCTGGGCCCAGGGGGTGGAGCTCTGGGTGCCCAGATCATCGAGAATCAACAAGGGAGCGGTACGGACCTTCTCGAATTGCTCATCGTAGGAGACTTGGCTGGTGGGGGCATAGGTGGCCCGCAAATGGTCGAGGAGATCGGGCACCACGACGAAGAGAACGGGTTGCCCGTGGGCAATGCGGTAATTGGCTATAGCTGCTGCCAGGTGGGTCTTGCCACAACCGTATCCGCCCTTCAGGATTAACCATCCCTCAGGTTCCTGGGCGAAGTGCTTGGCTCGCTCGTAAGCTTGCCGCAGATTCTCGCGCTTCTCCGCGTTGAGGCCGATGCCCTCTGGCTTGAAGCTTTCAAAGGTCATGCGGGAGAGTTCTCCCAACTGGCTCATATTTCGCAAGTCCGCAAGACGCCTGGCTCTGAGCTCCTCGATCTTGCATTGGCAAGGGTAGAGCTTGCCGAAATCGGGATGGCCGGGAGGGACATCCTTGACCAGATATCCGGCGCCTTTGCAGATGGGACAAACAGGCTTTCGAGTTTCGAACTTTAGACTTTGAAGTTCTTTAGTGTTCGATGTACTCGGCATACTTCCCTTCGATGTATCTGCGACGGTCCTCTCCAGGGCCTCTCCTAGCCTTTTCACTATCCTTTCCCTCGGTCGCCCATCGTTCTAGAATGCTGCGCACGTAGCGCCAGCGACGGACATTGTGCTCCACAGCTATCCTGAACGCTTCCTCAATCCAATTGGCTGGATAGGTTTGCTCGGCGTCTCTGAGCTCCTCGGCAATGAGGGGGGTGAGTAGGCCGACGTTTTGTTCGTAAAGGACGAAGATATTGGGCCGTTCTACCTCCAGGCGCGCTTCGCTGGGTAGTACGGTGGCCTCGATTTTCAGTTCCCCGCGCCGTATCTTCTCCACCGTTCTTCGGCCAAGATCGGTGTTCACGAAATACCAATCATCTTGCTCATCCCCTTGTTGAATCTTCACGTGAAGGAGCGTGCCCCGAGACACAGCTCGCTCCAGAGCCTGCTTCAGGCACTCCTTGGGCTCCTCTCCCGCTCTCTTGAGTCCCCTCAACAGCACTCCGTCGGCCTCCAGTTCTCGTCGGCTCACATATCGAGGATAGCCCCTTTTCTGGTGGAGCAGCCAGAAGATGTGCAACGTCACCTTCAACTCGGCCAGGTCGTCTATGGCTGGCAGGAGTTCACTGAAGAATAAACTAGGCAAGGGAGTGAAATGCACCTTGCCAGCAGGGAAACCGGAGAAGCCTTTCATTGGTCTGTTGGTCTAATGGTCGGATGGTCTGATGGTCCTTGGTTGGGTGGTTTGGTGGTCGAAAGGGATGCCTGACTACCTGACCAGGGACGACCTGGCCATCCGACCAACTAGGGCCCCAGTTCTTCGCGGACAAATTCTACTTCGTGGAATTGGGCCAGTTCTTTTTTGAAATACAGGGGAATTGTACCAGTGGGGCCATTGCGGTGCTTAGCCACGATGATGTCAGCGATGTTCTTAAATTCCGTATCTTCGTTATATACCTCGTCCCGGTAGATGAACATCACCACATCCGCATCCTGCTCGATGGAG
>CAZRSI010000271.1:0-3208 GCA_964602575.1 uncultured Anaerolineae bacterium | reverse complement strand
TGAAGCGGTAGATCCAATGGGTGCCGGAATCCAACACCAAGACCTGCCCCTCGTTATCCACAGCTACGGCTGAGGGGTTGATGAAATCTTCATCCCCACCCCGCCAGGAGGCGACTAAGTGCCCGGTGGCATCGAACACCTGCACCCCTCGGTTACCGCTATCAGCCACATACACATTGCCTTGGGAATCAACGGCGATGTCTTGAGGATTATCAAACTGCCCGGAAGCGAAACCTCTGTTTCCCCAGGCCAAGCCCTTGCCCGACACTGGTTTCGTTTCCGCACCAGCAGCCAGGATGTTTTCCCTCTTAGGGAGGAAAGCCTCGGCTGGGACCAACTCTCTCCGACCTTCTGGTTTGGTCCAATAGAGTTCCAGCAGCCGCCAGCCCGAGAGGTAGCGATAGCGAAGCTCCAGCTTATGCAAACCAGCGATCAGGTCTGCCTGTGCTTTGTACCATCTCTCCCCCACTGGCTGATCGTCGTGGAGCACCAATTGGTCGCCGATGGAGAGCCACACCTCACCATTAGCGAAGGTCTCGAAAAAATAGCGACCCGACTCAGGCACATGAATCCAGCCTTCCCAGCGGGCTGAAAAGGGAGACACCTGGAGTTGATGAAACCATCGAAAAGAGATGAGAGGATCAATACGTTGCAAGATCACCTCGCCTTTCCAATCCCTGTTCGAATAGTAACTCCCCAACAAACCATGGATCTCCGATTCAGGCGCTAGCACATAGCGAGGAACCACCTCTTCGCCCTGACCGGGAGGACGCCAATAGAGAGCAATGGAGTCCCCACTGCTGAGAGCCGTGCCCATAACTGTGATGGTATGAGGCCCAGCAGCCAAAGTCGCCTCCGCCGTCTCTCGTCCGCCAGGATTCTCAATCAACAATGAGTCACCAATAAACAGGCGAGAGGGTTGAGTCGAATCCAATGCCATCAGATATCTACCATAGGCGGGAAGATATATTGTCCCCTCCCATCGGATACTGTAAGGTAGGGACTTGCTTTCGCTCTGATCAAACGAGATTCCCACCCCTTCCCTAGCCAGTTCTGGCTCACCTTCCCAGCCTACGCCTCGATAGTAATGAGCTACCAGACCCTGGTTGCTAGCTATCTCCTGCTGTGTAACCAGATAGGCAACAAACAGGGACCTCCCCTTCGCATCCTTGAAGTTTCGCAAGACACCACCAGGGTAATAGCTCTCGATAAAAGGCAATGTCTGGAGATGGCTGCTCATCAGAACAAAAGCTACATTCCGGTCAATCTCCTGCCGGACAGGCACTACATCGGCCACATTTGCCACGTCCACAGCCTCTACGCCGTGGGCGATGAAACGTATGGTGCCGTGTTTGACATAGGTGTGAGGTGTCCCGAAGAAATAGATTCTGTAATCTCGGCCCAGCTCACGGATATACTTCGCCATGGCCGTTATGTCCAACCAAGGCCATCTTTCTGCGTAGCGGACGAAGTAGGCATCCATGTTAGCATAAGCAACAAGTCCCAAGAACATTGTCAAGGGCACCGCCGAGTAAAGGGCTCTTCGCCAGCGTGCCACTTTGACCAACTCCCCCCGAAACTGCTCAACGGCGATGGCAGCAAAGGCGAAAGGCACCGGAATCATCGCCACGATGCGATGGGCTTGGGGAGGGTCAATAGACAATAAGCTTCCCTGCAGGATCGAGATATACCAACAGAGAAGGAAAGCGTATCTTGCATCCTTCCAGTGATACAGACTGTATGCTAACCCCAGGACGTAAAGGGCTGCGGTGAAGAAGTCCAGCACCGGCTCCTGGGTGAAGCCATAAAAGCCGCTGGCATCGCTGTAATAGTTAAACACTAGTACAGCCCGCTCCGCCTGCATCCTCAGCACGTCCTGCACTTCCGTAGTGCCATATGCCGCGCATAGACGTTCCCAGTTGTGGAAAATGGATCGGTTCTGCATCCGGGCTAGCAAAAAGCTCTCCCAGTCGTGGCGGGCATAGAACAGCCCCAAGGGGGCAAAGGTGAAGAGCGCAGCAAGGGCTAAAACGAGGATGTTGCGCCACTGGCGGCGGAGAAAGCCCCGCCTGACGATGGCCAGGTATAAGAGCACCAAGGCGATCAACGGGGGGAGGAGATGTGACTTATTGCCAAAATAGAAGCTCAAGCCCAGGCTCATCCCCGCCAGGCAATAGTCAAGACGCCGTTGCGACTCCACACCTCGATAGAGGAAAGAGACCATGAAGGCAGTAAATAAGGTAACCTCGATGTCGTTCATGGCTAGGCGGCTGAAATGGATGTGCCAGTGGGAAACCGTCAACAAAAAAGTCGCTACCAACGCTGTCCAGCTACCAAACATTCGCCTGACCAGCAGATACAAGCCCAGCAATGTCAACGTCCCCGCTATGGCCGAGAGCATACGCACACCCGTGATATTCATGCCGAAAACTTTCATTGAAAAAGCCTGAAGGTAAGAGAACAAGCTGGGGTGTCTATCCCAGCCAGTGCCAAAAGGGGAAACACGCTTACCCTCCAAAATGCCCACCGCGTCCATGGCCCATTCGCCTTCGTCGCCGTGAAAGCCACCGGGGATGGAATCAAGATGATAGGCTCGCAGGGCAAAGCCGAAGCCGATGATCAGGATCACGAGGCATATCTCAACCCAATGGGACTTCAACCTGCGCCAGAGGGAGAGGCCTCTCTTTGCACTGTAAGGCCAGCAAGCAGATGCCAAGAGGGCCATGCTCGCTAGCCAGCCGATGGCCTGCCCCAGATAGGCGATGTCCCTTCGTTGGAGCATCAAAGAGAAGGAGAGGATCAATAGAGAGGCAAGGAGCAGGACAAGTCTCGTCTGCGCAAAATAGGGATGCTCACCACCAGGCACCGCTGGAGCGAGTTTGACCTCGGTGGAGCGAGGCGAAACTGACCAGCGCCCCTTCAGCCAGGCATAGACCCAGACCACCACGCTGGCCACCCCATAAAGACACAGCGCCTGGCGGTAGTGGCTCTTGTCCTCGGCGAAGAGACGCTGGGCAGCGAAGGCGAGTCCTAAAGCCGCTGAATATAGAGCGAAGGTTATCTTGTCCTTCACGGGACTTCCTTGATTTCGAATTTTTGAAGGCGATGGTTTAAAGTATCGGCCACGTAGAGGTTACCCATCTTATCTATCGTGAGACCCACGGGGATGCGAAACTGCTCTGGACCACCCCACTGGCCTAAAAGCTCT